>JAHDCG010000039.1:0-2014 GCA_020629965.1 Saprospiraceae bacterium
AAAATACAAAAAAAGTCCTGCTTTTTCTTTTTAGAAAGAGCAGGACTTTTTTTTGGACGGTCGGGTACGGGGCACTTCTCTTACGGAAAAAAGGAGCATTTAAGATTACCGATAACTTCTTGAATAAAAGTGCCTCGTACCTTTTTCGCTCACCTAAAACAAAACCACTTTTCGCACCTCCGTCTCCCCTTTCGTTTGTGCTTTTACAAAATACATACCGCGCGGCAAATCAGCCGTTTCAATGCGCAAAAAACTGTCCGTAATATTTTTTAACTGCACGATATTCCCTTGAAAATCAACTACTTGTACTTCTCTTTCCGCCGGATTTTTCCAAATTAAATTTACCGCCTCTTTCGCAGGATTCGGATAGATATTAAAGCCGTTTTCGGTATTTTCGTTAGTTGTTAATTCAATCTGCGGCGCGGCAAACTCCGGCGGCGTAACGCAAAAAACGCAGGTCGTTTTCTGCGGTAAATCCTCTTCGGTGTAGTAAATTATCATTTCCGAACAACCAAAATCGATCGGGGAAAAATTAAGGCAATTTTCCGTAATATCGTAGTCGCCGTTTGTCAAACTGCGCGGCGCATCATCGGCTGCCGTAACCGTACCGCCGAAGCAGATTTCTTCTTCCGTGCCGAACGGAATTTCATACATTTCCCACTGACAACCTTTCGGATAAAGGGAGATATGCTGTCGGCGCACCGCACAACCCGAGTCGTTATTGTACTGCGTCACCTCCGCCGTCAGATGCTCGACCGCCGGGATTTGCGGCAAATACAGGCTGTTGTTGTAAGTCGTAAATTCGCTGCCGTCCGAAAATTTCCAAGCGTAATTGCTGCCGCCGTCACTCTCTGCGGGCAGGTCGGAGATAATCAAATTCGTTTGACCGGTGCAGACTTCTTCTCCCGTCGGAGGCCAAACGGTGACCGGCTCGTTACAAAAATTGTCGATGCAATTTAATTCACTTTGATTTTCAAATTCCAAACCCCAGCCGTTCAGCACAAAACCGTACTGCGCACCGTCGTCACACATACAGCCCAAAGTCAATTCCCATTGACCGCTGACGGTATGCCCCGAATGATTGAAGGCATTCAAATCACAACCCGGCGCGGCTGTCGCAGAGAAAAAATTATTAAAATTAGAATTGTACGGGCAGTAAACCGTAAAATCTCCTGTGCAATATCCGCCGCATACATTTACATACTCCAGTCCGCCGGGTGTCAAAGGTTGAAAGTTGCCGGGAATAATCGTGATGTCAAAACCGTTCCCGCCTGAGGGACCGCAGCCGCCCTCTTCGTTGTTTCCGTCACCTACAATCAAGTAACGCAAACCGGAAGGAGATTGCAAGACCGCCGCAAAATCTCCCGGCCAGCCGTGCTGTACGTCCAAATGCACGGCAACCAACGGATTTACGGATAAATCATCCGTGCCCGTCGTCTCGATGTTTATTTCATAAGAAGTCATGCTCTGAAAAATCGGCGTCGGTTCGCCGCCCCATTCACAATATTGCGCGGAAAGGGCGAAAGCAGTAAGGCACAACAGGAAAGTAAAAGAAAAGATTTTCATAATTTTGTTTTTTGGTCGGCGATTTCGTTCGCATAATTATTTCAAAGATAGGGTTTCTTTCCCAATCGCTGCTTTTACTTAAAATTTAAACCTGCCTTTTATCAAAATAATGCTGCACATAGGTTGAGAAAATCCTATTTTTCCGCTTCAATTTTCAAAAAAAATAAAAATCATGGCAAGAAGAACACAAATGACACCCGTCGGCAGAATGATAGTTTTCGTACTCCTGATGGTAGGCTTGGCTTTGCTTTTCGTGTACCTGCGCGACGGCGGATATTTAGAAGGGATTTTGCCCGAAACGGTGGACGGTTGATGGTGGACGGTGGACGGGGTTTACGCTTGTGCCGTGTTGATTATAAGTCAACAAAAGAGTGCATAAGAAAAGGGGCAAACCGTAGTTTGCCCCTTTTCGTGTGGTGTCCGTCCACCGTAAAATCGTCCGCCGTCA
>JAHDCG010000039.1:2114-19623 GCA_020629965.1 Saprospiraceae bacterium
AACTTCACCACCTTCCGCACCGTGCGCTGCTTGCCTTCGGTAAAGACGAAGAAGTAAATGCCCGATTGCAAAGCGGATAAATCGACGGTGTTGGTGCCGTTGACGATTTGCAATGCGCTGACCGTTTTGCCGTAAATATCATTGACGGTCAGCGACATGCGGTCGAGTTCGGTGCTTTGCATTTCCACCTGAATTTGACTGCGCGTCGGGTTCGGGAAAATGCCCAATTCGACATCGGAGAAGGCAAAATCATCCGTGCTGCTGACAATCGACCGGGTGACTTCGATTTCTTCAACGTAAGAATTCGAGCAGCCTTCCGCATCGAAAAGCGTGAGACTGACTTCATAAGTGCCCGTTTCGGTAAAGGTGTGCGTCGGGTCGGCATTTTCACTGTCCGTCGTGCCGTCGCCGAAGTTCCACAGGAAGCTGTCTGCATCGGCGGTATTGGCAATAAAAGCAACTTCCCCGCCAATCGTCAAGTCCGCTTCATTTGCCGAAGGCGTAAACTGCGCGACCAAGTCCGTGCCGCCCTCGACGACCTCGACGGGTACGGCTACGCGCCCGCAAGCCTCGGGTATTTCAATTTCCCAATCGTACAAACCGTGATATTCCGTCACACCGTCGGCAAAAACATTGGTCAAAGAACGCTCTACGCGAACGACATTTTCTATCAAATAAGGATACGCGCCGCCGCCTTCGACCTCCGATAAAATCGGACTGCTCGGCCCGACCCACAGTCGGTAATTATTGCCCTGCGGCACATCCAACAGGACTCTAATTCGTGTCGGACTTTCGCCGCTCATTTGCTTGATGGCAGAGTCGATCAACTCGCCCGAGGGGTCGTAAACCCGGAAACGCACCAGACCGGGGTTGTCAAAATAAACCAAAAAGGAATTGATGCGAATGTCGGTCAAGGCATCGAAACGAAAGCCGACCGAATCTTGCTCCGAAACCGCAAGCGCGGTCTGCGGGAATGCTTTGCCGGCGGGCAAAAGTTGCTTAGCTTCGGCGTAAAAAGTTTGGCTTTCGGACAGCGGACCGACCGTGAGGGTTTTGCCTTCGCCGATGTCATCGCCGCCGAAAGGTTGGTCAAACCACTCTACCGCCAAATCACCAAAGTCGGGCGTTTCTACACGCAGCAGCACTTCATTTTCCGAGCAATAAGTCGCCGCTTCGCCTTCCGCGTAAGCGACAATCGGCTCGGCGTCAATGATTTCGACCTCCCGACGAATGCTGTTATTCAGCGGACGGTCGTCGGTCGTGCCGTTAGGATTGTTCAACACGACGGTGACTGCCGTTTCGCCGAAAGGTAAATTGCTTTCTTCAACGGTCACAATCGTTGTTTGCTGCGGTGCGAGTTCGCCCGTCCATGCCGCACTTCCGACCATGCCGCCGATATTATAGTCGATGTCTAAGCTCGTCAAAGGGGCATTTCCGTTATTTTCAAAAGTAACCGTAAATCTGAAATTACCCGGACAAACCGCCGCTCCGATTTGCAAATTTGCCGCAATTACATCCGTATCACGCGCAGCCGGCGCGACGGGCGTGTGCCCCTGCTCGACCAAATATGCGAACGCCGCCGGCACGTTAATCATGCCCATGCCGTAGGTGTTGTCCTCCCCTGCTTCGCCCAAATCAACGGCGGAAAAATACAGCGCGGACTTTACTTCGGTCGCCGTGGTATTCGGAAAGGCTTCGCGCAGCAACAGAATAGCACCGCTGACATGCGGAGCCGCCATCGAAGTCCCGCCTTTGTTGCCATAGCCTTCGCCGGGTACACAAGAACGCACGCTGACACCGGGCGCGGAGACTTCGGGTTTGATTGCCAAAGAACCTTCGCCGCCGCAGACCGAGGGGCCGCGACTCGAAAAATCGGCAATCGGATTGCTGCCGCCGCTGCTCGTTGCGCCGACCGCAAAAGCATTTACCAAAGAAGTATTGATATTTTTCGGATTGGTAATCGTCATCGCATCGGGCCCCTCGTTGCCGGCAGAGAAAACCACGGCTACTTTGGTGGCTTCCAGAGCATCGAAAACATCATTGTAAAAAGTGTTGCAAGCCGAGGAAGAAGGGTCACGCCAAGAGTTGTTGACCACGTCGGGCATATCGTCGATGGTAGCCGGGTCGCCGTCCGGGTCGAGTGCCCACTGAAAGGTATTGATGTTGTCCTGCGAGCCGTTGAAACTGCACACAATCGAGGGCGAACCCATCCATTGCGCGTTAAAAGCGACGCCGATGGTATCGTTGGTGACGCGGTCTAAGCCGACCATGGTGCCGGTGACGTGCGTGCCGTGGTCGTCGCAGTCTTCGGGCGCAGAGCTGCCGTTGAGGTTCAGCCAAGCGTTTTCTCCGTCGGTTATGTTGCCCCGAAAATTGGCGATGAGCGCGGGGTGTATCCCGTCCACGCCGGTATCGCTGGTAAGTGCCAATCTGCCGTAGCCGGTGTAGCCCATATCCCACATCAGGTCGGCGTCGATGACTAACAGACCCGCCTCGGTACCGTCTGGTGCGGGCGGCACGGGGGCGGTGCAGTCGGCTTCTTCGAGCAGTAAGTCGGCGTTGAGGTCGATTTGGTCGATACCTGCGTCGCGGCTCAACTCGACAAGTAAATCTTTTTTGACTTCCGCATAAATGAGGTTACTAATCCAATAAGCGGACACGTTTTTTGCCTGCGGCGAAGACTCTAAACGGGAAATGTAAGCGGGTTGCGTCTGCGCGGCTTTGGATTGCAAGGCGGTCAAAAGCTCGACGTTGCGCTGCTCCAAAGTCAAATTTCTTGCCGTAAAGTCGGCATTGAGGGCGGCGGCATCGACGCGGTCGGTCAGCAGAAAAACGACGCGGTGAAAGGCGTTCGGCTCGTCGGCAACGGCTTCCTGCAATCGCTCGGAGGCGACGTAGGGGTTAAGATTTTGTGCGAAAAGAAAAACGTGGCACAAAAGCAACGAAAGGGTGATTGTGATTTTCATATTGTAAGTTGGTGGGTTGAGACTTTGTATTTGGATGTTAGATTTTAGACTTTAGATTTTAGACGTTAGACTGCTCGCGTGACTTGGCGGCTTTCTGCCTTTTTGTTACCCTAAGTCTCAAAAATTCACGCACTTTTTGTGCTGAAAAATTTCAGAAACGCCACAAAAAAAAAAGAGAAAACTTCTCCTCAATTGTAAAAAAAACCAAGAACGGAAATCTAACGTCTAATGTCCAAAGTCTAACATCTAAAATCTAATATCTTTGAAAATAATTGAAAAAAGCGTCGTTTGTTTGTTCCCGACAAAGATAGAAAATGCGGGGCGGATTGTGCGGTCTAATGCTGTAAGGCGGCGGACAGAGAATTAAATAGCGAGAGAGTTTAGGTTTTTAACGGGGTTTTGCTTACTTATGCAGAAATTTTGCAACAGATTATGAAAGATTTAATACGCTCGCTGCTCAATGTGCTGCACTTGGATTTGACCAAAAATTTGGAGTACGACCGCCTGACCAAGTCGGTGCTGAAAAGGGTGCTGCGCGCAAAGTCAAACTGTATCGACGTCGGTTGTCACAAGGGTGAAATCATGGAAATATTGCTGCGCATGTCGCCCAAAGGTAAGCATTTCGGCTTTGAGCCGTTGCCGCATTTGTACGCGGGGTTGCAGGAAAAATTCGGCAACAAAGCCGTCTTTCACGATTGCGCCCTCGCCGACGCGACGGGCAAAACGACTTTTCAATACGTCAAAAACGCGCCGGCGTACAGCGGTATCAAAAGGCGTCGTTATGACATCGACAATCCGGAAATCGAGGAAATCGAAGTGGAGTTGAGAAGACTGGACGACCTAATACCCGCCGATTTAAAAATCGACTTCCTTAAAATTGACGTAGAAGGTGCGGAACTCGGCGTGCTTAAAGGCGCGAAAAATCTGCTGCAACGGTGGCAGCCGGTCACGGTTTTCGAGTGCGGTCTCGGCGGCAGCGATTATTACGACACGACGCCCGAAGAAGTTTATGATTTTATGACTGAAGAAGCGGGCTTGCAGGTCGGCACGCTCAAAGAGTATTTAAAACACAATCGCAGACTGACCCGCGCCGCTTTCGGCGAGGCTTTTCGCAGCGGAAAGGAATGGTATTTCGTGGGTTTTGCGTCTGAATAAATCCGAAGGACGGATTTATTTCTTATAACGCAAGCTAAAACAAAAAAGCTGGCTTCTTACCTTTCGGTAAGAAGCCAGCTTTTTTGTTTTGCGATAGCCATCTATCAACTATCAACCACCACCCAATCATTCCCCTTGCAAAGTCTTAAAATATTCCTCCACAAGTCCTTTATAATACGGCTTCAAGGCCGGCGAAACTGTCTTATACATTTCCGTTTCCGCTTCGCGTTTTTTGATGTACTCTTCGAGTGAAGGCGGCATTTTGCGCTCGGTGTTGCGGGCGGTTTCCGATTTGCGTTTGTTGTCGAGTTCACGTTCGCGTTCCGCTTTTTCGTGCTTGAGGAGTTCGGTCATGATTTCCTCTTGGCGTTTCATCATTTCGTTGGTCAGGGTTTTATTGACCAGGTCGATTTCGTTTTTGTTCATTTGGTCGATAATGTCCTGCAACTCCTGACCGCCTTTTCCCTTGCCTTGCTCCTGCATTTCTTTTTGCTTGGCACGGAGAGCTTCGCGGAGGGCGGCTTGTTTGGCGGCCATTTGCGCAAATTCCTTGCTGCTGCCGCCTTTGCCGTTTTTCATATTTTCCGCCATCTTTTTCAGCGACTCGCCCATGCCTTTTTGACCGTCCGACATTTTATCGGAGGGCTGACTGCCTTTGCCGCCTTTTTTGCCCTTGCCTTTGCCGCCGGGATTTTGGCACTGCTGATTGCCGGGCATCATGCCGGACATTTGCTGCTGCATTTGGTCCATGACTTCGCTCAACATCAGCGCGAGGTCGTTCACGTTTTTCATCACAAACTGTTGGTCGGCGTTGGCCTGCGGTACGCGACGCTCTTCGAGGTTTTCGATGCCGTCTTTCATGTTGCGCTTGATTTCCGTAACTTTTTCGACCACGAAAGTCTCGATTTGATAGACGCGTTTCGCCAAAGCCTGCAAGCTGTCTTCGACCAAACGGAAGTCGTCTTTCAGCTTAAACTGACGCTGCGTGAGGTCGGTGTAATACGGCGTGTTAATTTTCACGCTGCCGAACTCTTCAATCAAATCTTCCTGCTCAAAACTCAAACCGACCAAATTTTCGAGCAACTGACGCAGTGCCGCCATGTCCTCTTCCATTTGTTCCATTTCCTGACTTTCCATGTCCGCGCCCATTTTGGCGGCCATTTCTTTCATTTTGCCGGCGGCTTTTTTCTGTTTGTCGCTCGCTTTTTTGTTTTCTTTTTGCTCCAGACTTTCGGAAGACTCCTCCATGTTTTCCTCGATTTCTTCCTGCGTTTCTTCCTGCTCGTCGATGTCCATCGGATTTTCCAATTCCTCGTTTTTCTCCTGCATCTCCTCCATTTTCTCTTGGATATCCTTAAACTCTTCGTTCAGTTTTTCCTGCTCCTCTTTCAGTTCTTCCTGCGGTTTTTCCTCGTTCTCGGTTTGCTCGGCAAGTTCTTCCTGTTTTTCGGCGAGTTCTTCGAGTTTTTCCATGGTTTTTTGCATCTCGTTTTCGAGTTCGAGTTGCTTAAACATTTCGAGCATGCGGTCGAGTTCCATTTCGAGTTCTTCGTCGTTCATCTCCATGTCCTCCATCATTTCGAGGGCATTTTCCTTTTCCATTTCCTGCATGAGTTCTTCGATTTGCTTCATCAACTCCTGCATTTCCTCGCTCAGGCTTTCTTCAAACATCTTCTGAATCTGCTCCTGCTTTTTCTGAATTTGCTCTTCTTTCTCGGAAAACTCCTGCTGATTTTTCATGTTTTCCTCAAAAGCGTCTTTCGCCTCTTCAATCTCTTTTTCCAATTCCTTTTGACGGTCGAGCATCTTTTGCAGCTCTTTTTTGTCCTGCCAGTCGAGGTCTTTTTCCTGCAAAAGTTTTTCGCGCATTTTCTTCATATCCTTTTGAATATCGCGCGTTTCATCCAAAGCCTTTTTCAGTTTGTCTTTAATTTCGTCCTCGTTTGCCTCTTCCATTTCCTCGTATTCTTCCAAAGTCGGCATTTCAAATAACATCAGATTTGTGCGCGCGGATTTTGCGCCGTTTACGCCGTCGTTGTCGAAGATTTGGAAAAAATAAGACACCTCGTCACCGGGTTTCAGAGCTAACTCCTGAACGTCAAAAGTATAATCGAAAGTCACCTGACGACCCGTCGGCTTTTTGACCGGAATGCTGACCAATTCGCCCTGCTGTCCTTTTTCGCTTTTGATGCGGTAGTTGAAAGTCAAATTGCGCACGCCGTAATCATCGCTTGCGTCGCCGACAAAAAACAAGAGTTTGCTGTCGAGGCTGTCCTGAAATTTTTCGGCTTTAATGGTCGGAAATTGGTCGGGAATGACCGTAATCGAGTAGCTGATACTGTCTGCCTTCGGCAATGCGGCGTTGCTGATGTAGAGTTTGTAATTCTCATCGCGCATCGCTTTTTTCTTGTAGGTAAACAGTTCGTCGGAAAAGCGTTTGGCGGGGATAATTTCGTTCGTACCCGCAAATTTCAAGTCAATGGCATCCGTATTTTCCGAGTTAAAAACCCAGTCGATAGTCGTGCCGGCGGGGATAACCAAGTCACCCGTACTGTTCAATTCTTCATCCGCGCGACCCAAATAATTCGGGTAATCCAACTTAATGTCAAAACCGGTAATGTTCGGCTTTTTCAAAACATTCAATTCATAGCCTTCACTCGCCACGGCACCGCTGAAAAGTTTAAATTCCGTCTCCTTTTGTACATTGGCGAAGCGGTAAGTAAAAGTATTCGGGCTTTCTTTGGTGAGGCGGTACTGATAATTGTCCACGTCGATAAAAACCTCGTTGGGCAGCACCTCGCCGTCCACGGTCACGGTCAGCGGGTAGTCCTCGAATTGCACCACGGTCAGGTCGTCCTTATCTACCGAAAAGTGAAACGGGGCGGGACGTTCAAAGTCTTTGTTGTTATTATAAAGGCGCGCGGTACTGTCGGTGATGAGCGCAGAATTGACGAATAAAATCAGCAGCAACAGCAACAACGGCGGCAAAGCATAACGCAAATACTTCCGATTTTTTGACAAATCAATCGCCGATTTAAAAGGCACGACCTTAATATCTTCGCTCTTTTGATTGATACCGGCCATCACCAAATCCGCATTCGGATTACTGTCCGCTTGGTCTTTCAACTGCAAAATATTGAGCAATTTGTCTTTTACATCACCGAAGTGATTACCGATAATCGACGCCGCCTGCGTGTGCGAAATGACGGAACCGAGGTGAAAATATTTCGCCAACGGCACCAAAACCCAACCCGTCAGCGCGAGCGCGGACGCACCGAGAAAGCCGTAAAACATCGTCTTACGCGCACCCTGACCGAAGTAAAAATAGTATTCCAGCAGGCTGAAAGCCACGAACAGCGCGACTATGAGAGCCAAACTGTACAATGACCCGCGAATAATTTTATTCAAATAATACTTGCGAATAAAAGCGTCGAGCTTGGATATGAGTTGTTGATAGTTATTCATTGTTATGCGGTTAACGGTTGACGGTTGTCGGTTGACGGGGGCGCGGCTTGCTGCTGCCTTTCAACTTGAACACGACAAACTTCTGTTTATATTTTCTGTACCTAACGAAAAACAGGCTCAAAAAGGTTGCCGGAGGGGCGATTTTTCGCGGCAGCGTCCTCTTTATGACTTAATTGTGCAAATTAGCGGGGAAAAACGAGACGGGCAAGGGCGGGGGTGTTAAATGCGGGTTAAGGGGTTGAGTTTTTCCGGGCAGCGGTAGCTTCCCGGCATTAGCATACCGGGTTGGGAGACATCATGCCGGTGGCATTTATAGGTTCGGGGTTCTGTTTAATTGCGTAAATTCAAACGGAAATATTCGTGAATAATAAGCAATCGCACTTCTTTTCTTTTCAAAAAACACGTATTTTTGGGAGGTTAGATTTACAGTTATAAATGATTTACTTTTGAAATACAAGCAATTAGATGCCTACAGAAAAAGGGAATTGTTAGACTTTTTAGAGTTTCTCTTAATGAAGCAGAAAAAAGATAAGCCGCCGACGAAAGCCGGCAATTAGGCAGAAAACCTTTTACAAGTGTCGGTTTGGAGTGAGGAGGACATCAAGGAATTAGAAGGTGATGTTTACACCTAAACAAGAACTGCTGCTTTTTCTAAAAAGCAATAATTCCTTGCCGTTTTTTTGTAATCAAAAAATAACATCTACGCTACCGCAAACCCCGTATGCGGACGCACCGATTTGGGTTTGAAACCCAACACAATATCCGTTCGCGGCACGCCGTTTTCGAGCAAAAAATCTACAATTTCGTGTTCGGTGCGGTTCCACTGTATCCATATCTTCCCGTCGATAATCTTAAAGTGCATCAAAACGACAAAAACGTAATCGCCTCGCACCCAACCGACATCCAAGAGTTGAAAATTATTGCTTTTGTAATCCGCAATGACTTCTCTGCTGATTTCCAAATCGGAGTTGTTGATGATTTCCGCACGTTCGTTTAGGTAGCGCACGAGGACGTTTTGGTATTTTTTTATTTTTTCCATTGTATTATAGTTTTACCTAAGTATTTTACACGCAAGCAAGATAACAACCAATCAGCGAAAATCATATAAAATCATCCCGACTGAAGTACGGGACAGGTACCAATCAGCGTAAAAAGCTCCTACCCAAACACCTCCCGCCAAGGAATCACAAACGGCAAAATAACCACCCAAATCACAAAAAAAGTCGCCATCCCGCGCGGATAAGGTTGCGCATTCTGCATTGCCGGCCAAGCCGCAAATACCAACCACGAGCCTTTGTAAATCAACTGAAAAAGCAAGACCAAACTCATTTGCTTCGGGAAAAACAGGCCTAATATCGACAGAATGAAAATCGCAAACCACAGCGCACCGACCAAACGGATGGACTCGGAATAGGCAAAATTATTTTCAAAAACAGTCTGCAGGGCGCGGGCGGGATTGAAAAGTGCGGTAACAGAAATCCAACCGGCTACTAAGATATTGGCGGCGTAAACAAGGCGAAGGAGGATGATTTCGACGGTCATGTGGTTAGTTTTGCTTTCTGTAACAGAGACTTCGTATTTTGGTTTTCCCGCTTTCTGCACAGCCGATAATTTTCGCTACTTTTGGGCAAAATTAACTACCAATAATGAGAAGAACTTTTATCGCTTTTATCCTCGTGACTTTGCTCGCCTTAGTCGCTCTCGCCTACTTCGTCAACCCGTGGTGGCTCGCGGGTTTTGTGCTGTGGCTACCGATTGCCGTTTGGGGCATTTACGACATGACGCAAGCCAAACACTCGATTACGCGCAACTTTCCGATACTCGGCAACGGACGATATTTTATGGAAGCCCTGCGCCCCGGAGTGCGTCAATATTTCATCGAAAGCGACATCAGCGGGCGACCGATACCGCGTATTTTTCGGTCGGTGGTCTATGCCCGCGCCAAAAAGCAGACGGATACCACGCCCTTCGGCACACAACTCGACGTCTATGCCGAGGGCTACGAATGGGTCAATCACTCCATCGCCGCCCTGCCGCACGACCAAGTGACACACGACCCGCGCGTGCTGATTGGCAACGCAACCTGCCGTCACCCCTACTCGTGCAGTATGTTTAATGTGTCGGCAATGAGTTACGGTTCGCTGAGCGCGAATGCGATAGAGGCACTCAACGGCGGTGCGAAAATCGGCAATTTCGCGCACAACACGGGCGAAGGCGGCATCAGTTCTTACCACCTCAAGCACGGCGGCGACCTCATCTACCAAATCGGCACGGGCTACTTCGGCTCACGTGCGCAGGACGGCGGCTTTTCGTGGGAAAATTTTGCGAAACGGGCGGAAGAACCGAGCGTTAAAATGATTGAACTGAAACTGTCGCAGGGCGCAAAACCCGGTCACGGCGGCATCTTACCCGCAGAAAAAAACACGCCCGAAATTGCGGAAATACGCGGCGTCGAGCAAGGCACGGCGGTACTTTCACCGCCTTATCATTCCGCTTTCAGCACCCCGACGGAGTTGATTGAAATGATAGCCCGTATGAAAGAAGTGTCCGGCAAACCCTGCGGCTTTAAACTTTGCGTCGGGCGCAAAAGCGAATTTTTGGCCATCTGCAAAGCCATGGTCGCATTGAAAAAATATCCGGACTTCATCACCGTGGACGGCGGCGAGGGCGGCACGGGTGCGGCACCGGTCGAGTTTTCCAACTCGGTCGGTATGCCCTACCGCGAGGGCTTGGCGTTTGTCTATGACGCCCTGATTGGTTACGATTTGAAAAAGCACGTTAAAATTATCGCCTCCGGAAAAATCATGACGAGCTTCCACGTTTTTCGAGCCCTGGCACTCGGCGCGGATGCCTGCTACTCGGCACGCGCGATGATGTTGGCACTGGGCTGTATTCAGGCTTTGGAATGCAATACGAACTCCTGCCCGACGGGAGTGGCAACGCAAAAACCGCACTTGATGAAGGGCTTGGTGGTCGCGGATAAAAAGACACGCGTCGCCAATTATCATCACAAAACCATCGAAAATTTTACGGAATTACTCGCCGCCGCCGGCATGCGCGACGCTTCGCAGGTGAACCGCACGGACGTCTATCGCCGCATTACCATGAACCAAATTAAACGCTATGACGAACTTTATGTGCCGCTGACGCGCGGCTGCCTTTTGCAAGAGGAGACGGTGCCGTTTGAGTGGCAAAAGCATGTGGAGGAGGCTAACGCGGAGAGTTTTCAGAGTGATTTGCAAGGATGAGGCGATGTACGATGTACGAATTACGATGTACGATTGCTTGAGGGGAGTGGGGTGAATTGAAGTTTGTTTTTCTATTTTTTAGAGTTTGTTGTCCTGTTTGACTTTGAATTTAAGCTAATAGACTGTAAATTTAAATTTCAGAAAACACCACATCCGTAGAGACGTTGCACTGCGACGTCTTGCCGTGAAAAAACATAAAATCGGAATAATCTTGAGGTCATCAAGCGTATAAAATTTGCTCTGCCCAACGGAATTTAGACGCGTAATTGCACATTTTTTTGCTTCGTAATACTTGTGACTTTTATAAAATAACGTCACCCCCTCGCCTCCGGTTGAGGAAACGAACTTTCCCTGTATTACACAGTTTTATCCTCAAAAAAACCGACTTATGCAAAAACAATTCTTTCTCTTAGTCACGGTATTCCTGTTAATCTTACCTAACAAAATACCCGCACAACTCACCTTCACCGTCGAGTCCGGTCTCGTTTTTACGCAATACAACGACGTGCAGGCACCCAACGCCGAGCCGATGCCGGGTACGCGCTTTTCTCTGAAAGACGACTTCGCGGAAACCAAAAATCCGGTTTATTTTCGCATTGAAGCGGCATATCTGATAGCCGACAAACACATCGTCGAACTGACCGCCGCCCCGCTGACCGTCGAGTCGCAAACACTTCGCAGACCCTCGGTAAGTTTCGCCGAGCAGAGTTTTGCAGAAAACGAATCCGATGCCGACTATCAATTTAACACCTACCGGGCGAGCTACCGCTATCGTTTTATCGACAAAGAAAAATTTTACCTGGCGGCGGGCGCGACTCTCTTGGTCAGAGACGCGGCGATTACTTTGCGGACTGCGGACGGTGTTTCCGCATCCGATACCGATTTGGGCTTTGTGCCTTTGTTGTCTTTGGACACGCGCTTTATTTTCAACGAAAAATTATCTCTCGCGCTGAAAGGCGACGCCCTCGTGGGACCCGTCGGTCGTGCCGAAGATTTCTTTTTAGGCTTTCTGTATCGACCCGCGCCGCGTGTGGGCATCCGCGCCGGGTATCGCCTGATTGAAGGAGGAGCGGACGTAGAACAGGTCTATAACTTTGCTTTTTTCCACTTTGCGGCGGCAGGAGTACAGGTGAATTTGTGGTAGGAAATTGCGGTATTCATTCAGCGTCACTATTTCAAAACAAGAAAAAAGCCGATAAGAACTCAATCTTATCGGCTTTTTTTTTCTGCAAGAGACCCCTACTCCACCATCACTTTCTCATTTTGCACCGTCGCGCCGTTTTCCAAACGCAACAGATAAAAACCCGCCGGCAAATCCCGTACGGAAAGGCTGAAACTCACGTCCGTAAAGGTCAAATCGCGCAGCAGTTTTCCTTGTACATCATACAGGCGGGCGCGGGTTTCGGCGGTTTCGGTCAGATTGACGCGCCCGAATAAAGTCTCCTTGACGGGGTTGGGGAAAAGCGAAAAGGAAGTGCCGTCGGCTGCCAAGCGTGCCGTTTTTATTTCCGACAAATCGCTGCGACCGTCGTAGTCGTTTTGGCGAATGCGGTAGTAATAATCCGTACCCGTTTTGACATCGGAGTCGATAAACGTATAGCGATTGCGAGCGGTGATATTTTCGACCGGAGCCACATTTTCGACAGCATAAAAATCGCTTTCGTGAGCCGCACGACGCTCGACCGTAAAGCCCGCGTTGTCGATTTCTTCGCCCGTTATCCATTCCAAAGCAATGTTGTTTTTTTGCGCCGTCGCCTCGAATGACAGCCACTCTACGGGCAGCACACCCTGTTGTATTACGAAGTCATTATTGGAAATGTCGTAAAAAATATTATCCGAACAGAAGACCATGACGCGGGCGGTGTTTGTCACGCCGGCGGGCACGGTGATGTCCTGCGAGCCGTCGTTCGGGACTGCTGCCGCTAAAGTCGCGGGGTAGGTTTGACCGCCGTCGTAAGACAATCTGACATCGACATTCGCGCAGCTAATCGGAGCGGCGGTGGTGCCGGCGGGGTTCCAAGTGACGGTTTGTGTAGTAAATTCTTCCCACACCACCCCCGCATCGTTCGGCGCGGAAACGGCGAAAGAGCCGGCAATCACCGCAGTCGTTACGGTCATCGTGCCTTCGGCGGTACAGCCGGCGGCGTTGGTGCTGTTGTCGCGGGCGGACACCCGAAAATCCATGGTACGCGCCACGGCGGGCAGGGTTTCCCAGTCGGTCGAAGTATTATTGATTACACTCGACAACCGAGGAAAATACCGCTGCGGCGAAGTCACCGGCGTCAAAGAACGAAACATCGGCCCTACGGCATTAACGGCCTGCGGCGGTGCGGTCGGCGCGATTTCGGTATCGACTTGCTCCCAACAGTAAGTCAAAATGTCACCGTCCGCATCGTTGCCGATTGCAGTCAAAACAAAAGGCGTAGAGGTCGGAATAGTGTAATCCGTACCGGCGGAAACGGTGGGCGCGGTGTTGGGATTGGCGATGAAAGAGGCGCAGGAATTTCCCGTGCTGTTGTTTGTGATAAAGTCGTTGAACTCCGTAATGCTGACGCCGTGAAAGTAAGCATCGCTGTTGTTTTGCACGTTTTGCGGCGCGCAGATGCCGGCGTAAGCCATGATGGTCGTACCGCTGCCCGGCTCTACGGAAGTCGCCGTCCCGAGATTACCGCCGCAACTGCCCGTCGTACCGTTAAAAGTGTGATTACCGCCGAATTGGTGACCGATTTCGTGCGCCACAAAGTCGATGTAGAAAGGGTCGTTGGTCGGGTTGGGCAGCCCCGTGACGCCGCGCGCTTTGCCCGTGCCGCAGGGTGCGCGCAGTTGTGCGATGCCGCCGCCGCCCGTGCTGTACACGTGCCCGATGTCGAAATTAGGGAAACCGATAACGGCGTTCAGATTATCGCGGTTTTCGTTGAGCATGGCACTACCGCTGTTATTGGTGTAGGGGTCGTTCGCGCCGTCGTAATAGAAAACGTCGTCGGTATTTGCAATTAAAATCAGTCGCACCGCGATGTCGTTTTCATAGACTTCGTTGACGCGATTGACGGAGGTAATGACTTCCGACAAAACGAGTCCGCTGTCCGAGGCATCGTTTGCGCCGAAAAAATTGGAATATTCGCCCGTCGTTGCCATCGCGAGGCGGTAGGTGCGAAACTGACAGTCACCGGCTTTGGCGGCGGTTTGCGAAATTACCACCGTATCGACCGAGCCTTCCGTGCCGCAGCTAAAAGACTGAGAGGGCAGCGGGTAGTCGCTTTTGAAGTAGCTGACGTAGTGCTTGGTGTCGCCCTGCGCGTAGGGGTCGAGGTAGGCTTTGCCTTCGGGCAAGGAGATGACCGCACGAAATCCGGCGGCGGTGAAATCGAAGCGAATGCGCTTGAGCGGATTGTCAACGCCGCGCCCGTAGTAGGTTTTGAACTTGGGGTATTTGGCTTGCAGACCGGGTTCCATCATGGAATATTCCACGATTTTGAATGCCTCCGTACGACCGTCGGAAAGCGGTACTGACAAAACGGTTTCGCTGTCGGCGACGCTTTTATTGCCTTCCAAAGGTGCGGCGGCAAGCAGATTTTTCAGTTCGCTTTCATCTAATACGAAAGTCTTGTAAATGTCGGGCTGAATGAGTCGTGTGCCCGTCGGCAGGTCGGTTTTTTCGGTTTTTTCCGTCCAAAGGAAAGGTGCGGAATTATTTTGTGAGAAAGCAGTTGTGTAAAATGCCGTCAAGCAGAACAGCAACAAAAGTAGGTATTTAGTCATTTTGAAATACAGTTTAGCCACTTTCTTGTGTACACAAAAAAGGCAGCATAAAATCCTGCGTACAGCGAGATTTTAGCCGGGTTGTGAAAATTATGTTTGGCTTTTAAAAAAGTTGTAAATCAGACAAGGCGAGAAGAAATCGTACACTTTGTTTTCGGGTACGTGACAGTAAGAGGCTAACAGAGGAGAATATGTTCGGTGTAAAGCATTTTTTAGGTGTCAATCGTTAGGATTACGACAAAAAGAAAGCGGAGACGGGCGGCGGGGACGAACATTTCACCTCAACCGTAGTTTTCATCCTGCGCATTTTCCTTACAAAAAACACACCCTATGTACTACCTCAACAGCGTACTCATTTCCGCCGTACTTTTTATCCTGATTGTCCTTGCCAACGAAGCCGGGCTGAAAGTCGGTGAGTATTTTGAAGATAAATCGGACGACGACGTGAAGTCTCAAACCACTGCCATTCAGGGCGGTATCATCGGTCTTTTGGCGTTAATTTTAGGCTTTACTTTCAACATGTCCCTGCAACGCTACGATGCGCGGGCTGCCGCTGAAATTGCGGAAGCGAACGCCATCGGTACGGTCTTGCTGCGCACCAAACTGCTCAAACAGCCTTACGATAACCAAACACGCGCATTGATAAAAAAGTACATCGCTCTGCGTTTGGAAGTCAATGATACGGACTTGACGCAAATTGATTTACGCAATTCATATAATAAAAAAGTTGCCGCCGTGCAGGAAAAAATTTGGCAAACGGGTATTCGCGCCTCCGAAGCCGACCCCAATCCGGTGACGACGGGCTACTTTATTCAAGCTGTCAACGATATGATAGATGCCCAAGGCAAACGCAACGACCAACTACAAAGACACGTTCCGCCGGCGGTTTTTTATCTGCTGTTTATCATTTTTATCGCCACGAGTGCACTGACGGGCTACGCAAGCGGTCTCGGGCGGCGCAACTCGCGGGTACCGGGTCTGGTTTTGAGTTTTCTGATTGCTTTGCTGGTTTTTATTATCATTGATTTGGACAGACCGCGGCGGGGCGTTATTGAAGTGCGGCAGGATAGCATGGAGAGTTTGGGGTGAGAAAGAAGATAATTGCGCTCTTTGTAGAGACGCGGGAAAACGCGCCTAAGGTAAAACGGGCAATTTCAAAAACGAATTTTTGCTTTCGGAAATCAAGTAAATGTGATTTTACCGCTCGCTCCCGAATTTGGACGCAGCAATTCCGCGTCTCTACGAAATTCCTTTGTTTTCTCGTAAATTTTCCCCTTCCTTAAGTTGTTAAAAAATAACTAAACCCGCCGTCGGGTCATACCTTCCTTCCTTTTTCAGCGTCTTCAGCTTAAACAGGTATTAAAACCTATCATTCAAAAAGCAAAACCATGACTCTGTTCCGCAATTCCCTCCTCGCCCTCACCGCAGTCCTCCTCTGCTCTTTCATTCCGACCCACACCGAATTAAAAGACGATTTAATCGGCACTTGGGTACAAATCGAATACTTAGACAACGGCATTTTATTTGAAAAACAAGCCGGTTTCGCCAAAGACAAACCGGGCGTTTCCTTCAATGCCGACGGCACGATTGTCAAAAGGCAAAACGCGGGTTGGTGCGGCACACCGCCGATTTCTTACGCGAATAACAACGGCACTTGGCGGCAAACTTCCGACTCGACCCTCACCGTCAATTACAGTTATTGGGGCGGCACGGCGGAGGAAAATTGGTTGATTGTCGAAGTCGATGACCGAGAGTTGGTTTTGCAAAGATTAGAGGTACGACGCGAGAAAAAAGAGGGAGAGTTTTCGCCGCATTAGGCTCGCAATCCGTAATTTTTTGTTATCTTTAGCCCGTCTCGTACCTCGGTAAGGGGGACTTTTTATTTTAAACCAAAACCAAAAAGGCAGCGCGAAAAATCCGTAAAGTCCTGTCAATCCCGGCAAAAAAAACTATCGTGTACTCATGCAAAAAATCGGTTTCCTTCTCTTCTTTCTTTCCCTTTTCAGCCTCTCTGCTTTCTCCCAGTCCGGTTGGGAAAAATTCAAGCAAATCGAAAAAGTAAAATCTGCCGACCCGCAAAAATTGGCGCAGGAAATTACGGCTCCTTTCGACAATGAATTGGACAAAATCAAAGCGATTTACTATTGGACAACGCACAACATCGCCTACGACTACGGCATCATCGAAGCTCGCGCCAAAGAAAAAGGTAAGCGTCAAAAATACACGGCGGCGGAATTAAAACAACGTCGCGACGACTATATCAGCAGCACCCTCAAACGCAAAAAGGGCGTCTGTCAGCATTACTCTTTGGTCTTTGCAGAACTGTGTACTCAAGCCGGTATCGAGGCCGCATTTGTCGGCGGAAAGGTCAAAACGAAGTCCGGCAAAACCAACAGCCACGCGTGGAATGCCGTCAAATATCAAGGCGAATGGAAGCTCATCGACGCGACTTACGGCAGCGGCAGTTTGAACCGCGACAAGAAATTTGTCCGTCGTTTTATGCCCGGCTATTTTTTTACGGAACCCGAAGTTTTTGCCGTTAATCACTTACCCAAGGACGACAGTTTTCAACTTACCGACACCAAAATCACCGAAGCCGAATTTGTGAATTTTCCGAGTATCGGCAGAGCTTTTTTGGAATACGGCGTGACGAATTTGAGCCACAACGTCCACAAAATTAAAGTCAATCCGCAAGAAAATTTAGTCATTAAATTCACCGTCGCCAAACCCCTCGACAACTTCCTTCTTTTCAAACCGAGCAACGGCAAACGCATCGACCTCAAACTCGAAAATGAAGGTCTGAACTACACCGTCACCGTAGCCGGCGCGGACTTGCGCAACGGCTATTACCACTTTTCGACGGGCACGGATACGTTTTTTTCTTATAAAATCGAGAGAGGGTGAGTGGTTGGGGGG
>JAHDCG010000039.1:19723-44170 GCA_020629965.1 Saprospiraceae bacterium
GGTTGGGGGGTTGAGAAGTTGGGGAATTCGCGCTGTGGTGCGGCATTTTGTCCGACCGTTTAAATTATGGCAACAATACGAATGCAATTTTTAAACCTAATGTCTCCTATCGCCGAAAAAGTCATCGCTCTTAAAAATGCCGACCTCGCCCTCCGCGACCGTCTCTTACGCAGCGGCGCATTGCACGACGGCTACCACCCTGCAATGCGAGCGATGCACGACCGCAACGCCGAAATTCTTGACGACATAATCGACCGCATCGGCTACCCGACCGTCGCTAAAGTGGGTAAGGCAGCAAGCGCAGCCGCGTGGTTGGTCATTCAGCATGCCGTCGCACAGCCGGCTTTCATAAAAAAATGCGCAAAGTTATTAGCAGAAGCTGTCGAAAACGCAGAAGCCGACCCGCTGCAGTTAGCCTACCTGACCGACCGCATCGCCGTTTTTTCCGACCGACCGCAGCTTTACGGCACGCAGTTCGATTGGGACGCCGCAGGCAATATGAGTCCGAATGCTTATGATAACGCGGAAAAAGTCAACGCCCGCCGCGCCGCCCTCGGACTTAATACACTCGCCGAGCAAACCGATTTGATGCGAGAACGAGCGAAAAAGGAAGGAGGACAGCCGCCGTCGGATGCGAAAGAACGGAAAGCGGCTTATGACGTATTTCGGAAAGATTGCGGTTGGATTGAATAATAAAATCCGTAACTTTCGACCGAAACCGCGCCGACTTTGTTTTATATTTGCAAATTGACGTTTCACAAATATAACCTTCTGCTATGCTCGCAAATTTAGATAATGAGGTTCATTTCAGAAATGTTTTTACTGATACTGAAGTTTTTACGGCATTTGCCGAAGATATTTTGAATATCGAAATCAATGTCGATGTCGTAGAAAGCCGATATTTGGCTTTAAACAGAATCGGTGCGATTAAATTTAGGACGGATTTTTGGGCAAAAGACAATAACAGCCTTACCGTTGTCGAAATTCGGTTAGTTGATTATGACTTTTCCTGTGATAGATTTGTCCGTAATTTCTCGGGCAACATCATCGACATACAGCGCAGCAGTCGTGATTATTCTTTTGACAAAAACGTTTACGTTATCGTCGTCGTCACCGCCGCTTACCGTATCAGCGAACTCAACGGAAAACCCATCAAAGACGACGTGCTGCTCACCCACATCAATCCGAGCAACTTGCAGGGGGTAGAGCGCAAAATGACTAAGCATCAAATGATAATTTTGAACACGACTTACGTGGACGAAAACACGCCCGAGTCTATCAAAGATTGGTTGGATTTAATCATCGAGTCGATGAATAACCCCGAAAATCCGAAAATAAATTTGCAGAAACCGAGTATCGCTAAAGCCGCAAAATTGGCGGAGAAAAATCTTTTGACACCGGAACAAATGGCGGATGCCAAAATTGAAGAAATGTGGAAGAAAACGATTGCGATAGTGGCGGATACAACGCGGGAGGAAACAGAAAAAAAGACAAAAAAAGATACAATCGACGCGTCGATTAAAAGTGCATTACAACAGGGTATTCTTTCGCCGGCAAACATCGCTGAGTTGTTCAAAGTTTCGGTCGATTATGTGGAAAAAATTCGTGCCGAAGGAGAATAAACTCGCGTTTTACCCGCCCCGTAGCATCGATTTTAGTCGATAGGCTAAAAGCTAAAATCCAAAGTAAAACACGGATTGGGGAGGATTTCCTAAAAAATCCGCTCAAATCCGCCTTATCCGCTAAATCCGCTTATCTATCGAGTCACGCAAAGGAGTTTTCACTCCCCCAAAATCTCCCGTAACCACCCTCCGTTAAAAATCGGTTGCAAACTCGCCAATTCCCCGCGCAGCTTCTCCCCTTCCCGCTGCCAATCCGCTCGTTTCATATACTCTTTTTCCTCGCGCCACGCAAAAATGCGGCGGCTCATCCGTATCATATTGCGGTAGCCCGTGCGCTGAAAATCCGTCAGGTCTTTGGTGCGCAGCAGGAGTTGATTAAAGGCATCACAGAGCGCGTAAAATGCTTCCGTTTCCGCCAAGTGATAGTAAGTACGCAACAGTAAAGCCCTGACATCCAACTTATAACGCATATCGGAATACTCCACCTGAATGAGCAGCGGCAGCACCTCTCGATATTTTTCCGTAGCAAAAAAGTAGTTGGCGAGGTTGAAAGAATAGGCATTTTCGGCGACCGAGGACTTGAGGCGCGTTTTGTATTTTTCGATAAAATCCAAAACCCACGCAAACGCCCGCGAGCGCAGTCCCGCCGTCACAATATTTTTGTAATGCCACTCGGCGAGCGTACCGTCTTTCTCAAAAATCAGTTCCTTTTCTATCTGCGATTGATAGACCAAAAACAGTTCGTGTAAAAAGTCGGTTTGCCCGCGATTGATTTGTCCGATGCAGAAATTTTGCAGGTAATTGTAAATATTTTGCAGCTCTGCTTTCGGAAAAAAATCGGCGACCCGCTCCGTTTCCGCTTTCAATAAGAAGTACTCCGCCGGCTCATTTTTGACCAACATTTCGTAAATTAAAAAATACAAATAAACCGCCGGAACCGATTGATAATCAGTAGGTTTGGCTTTTACTTTCACCAATATTTCCGACAGCAAACCCGCCTCGTATTCTTGCCCGAAGTAACGCCGTCGCATCCGCATTTCACAGGCGTCGCGCAGTTTCATTGCCATAAACCACAGGTCGAGCGCGTCCTGTTTTTCCTGCAAACCGTCGTCCGTGCGCCGCTGCGTTATTTTCAGATATTTTTGGTCGCGCTCCTCCGCCAAGCGATATTTGCGGTAGTAAAAATCGGCATCGCGAAAGGCGGCTTTTTCTACGGTTTTCGACAGCGCGTTCTCCGTTTTTTCGTAGCGTTTTTCCAAGCGGCGTTCGCGCAAATATTCCGCCGACAGCAGCAAGCGTTCCGCGTCTTTTTCCCGCAATTTTTCCGTCGCAAAAAAATCTTCCGCAAGGCGCAGTGTGTAGGTAAACAACAACGCTAAATGCGGATAATCGTATTTTTCTTTCGGTTTTATCTTTTGCCAAATCCGCGCACGATCGCAGTTTTTCTCATTAAAATCAGGAAAAACGTCCGATAAGTACGCCGTCAAATCCCGCACGCCCGCGTGTTTATTGAAGTAAGGTGACAGCGAAAAGTCCCGAAATCGGGTCATTTCTTTACGCGACAGCTTTTTCAGCGCAAAAATGAGAGCGTTATCGTACAATTTTTTCCAAATTTATAAATTACCTAAAAAACTGATTACCAACATTTTATTTCAATAAATAAAGCCCAAATTTATACATTTTTTCCAAAAAAATCAAACATAAATAATTTTCATTCCCCGGTTTTACTTTCATCTTTGTACCAACGACGTAAGAAAGCCGCCAAGAATTCAAATTCGTGCTTACTCACAGTTTGACTCTAAGTCAATTTTTGAGTAAAACAAAAACATCGACCTGTTTTACCCGCTACAATAGAAATCCCTGTACCTGAAAATTAAAATTCATCAATTATGACAGTCCTGCAAAAAATATTAGTCCCCGTTTTAATGCTCCTTTTCAACTTTGCCGCCGCGCAAAAAACAAATGCACAGTGCACTATCGAAAACCTCACCGTCGAAACGGAATGCACCGGCGAGGGCAGCTACTCCGTTAGCGTAATTTTTGACGCGGAAAATCCAACCAATGACTTTTTCGATTTCGTCATCAACGGAGAAGTTTTCGGCTTCTTTTCTTACGACGAGTTGCCGGCAACGATTGAGTTTAACGCACCGCCAAACGTCGAAACCATCGAAGTACTTGTCAATGACAACGACAATTTCCCCTGTAATACTTCGGAAGTTGTCGTGCTGCCGGACTGCGTCCCAAATCCCGATTGCGACCTCGATATCACCTTCGCCGAAAATCAGGAATGCAATAACAGCGCACAATTTTTCGTCGATTTTGAAGTCACGGGTTTGGAAGAGGGCGACCAATTTACCGCCTTCGGCAACGGCGAAAATTACGGTACGTTTACCTTCGGCGAAACGTTATTCACCGTCGGCCCTTTCGACGGCGACGGCGCTGATTATGAATTGGTTGTGCAGGTAGTCGGGCAAGAAGATTGCTCGGATTTTATCACCGTCGAAGGGCAAAACTGCTTGGATAATTTCCCCTGCGAGTTTACCGATTTAAACATTGAATTTTTGGAATGCGACCCCGAAACCGGCACGGTTTACCTCATCGACTTCGACACCCCGCCGGGCGCGGGAGAATGGTTTACCGTTGCGGTCGATGACGAAATTTACGAGTCGTACACCTACGAAAGTTTACCGATTACCGTGTTTATTCCGGGTCAGGAAGACGGAACGGCGAGTCTTACGATATGCGACGTCACCGACCCGACTTGCTGCGCGGAACAAAGCGTTGATGTCGCTAATTGTGACACCGATTTTTGCAATATTCAACTCACCGACACACAAATCAGCGACTGCACCGACGAGGGCTTTTATATTACCTTCGGCGTGAATTTTAATGACTCGGCAAGCGACGGATTCGTGGTATTTTTCCAAGATGAAACCGTAGGTGAGTTCGGCTACAGTGAAGACAGCTATACCGTCGGGCCCTTTTACTCCGACGGAGAGGAAGGTTTGGAACTGTTTATTCACGATGCTTTCAATGACGGCTGTTCCTTTAGTCTTTTCCTCGGTTTCGTCGATTGTCAAAATGAGACGGAATGTGACGTTGAAATTGTCGATTTTACGCTGACCGACTGCAACGGGGACGGTAATTTTTTCGCAGATTTTCAAGTCATCGGCGGTAATCCGGGAGATACTTTTACCGTCACCGGCAACGGCGAAAACTACGGTACTTTCAACTACGGCGACGAGTCTTACGGCGCCGGGCTTTTCGCGGGTGACGGCGTTTCGACCTACGAAATCGTAATTACGGACGGCCAAGACGAAAGCTGCAATGACTTTGTCGTTTTCGATGCATTAGAATGCGAAGACGGGGACTGTTCAATCGACATCGGCGGCTTTGAGTACGTCGATTGCACGGAGGAGGTTTTCTACATCGCCTTCTCCGTAGCCGGCAATTTTACGAGCGATTCTTTCACCGCTTTCGGCAACGGAGAAAGTTACGGCTTCTTCGAGTACGGCGCGGACAGCTACGTTGTCGGGCCGTTCGATAACTTCGACGCGGTGGTTTATGAGTTGATTGTGCATGACGTGCAAAACGAAGAATGCACGGCGTTTATCGAGTTTGTCGCGGGTGAATGCGAGGACGAAAACGACTGCGAAATGAGTGCGTCGGGTTTTGCCTTGGACTGTGTCGATGATGAATTCAGCATCACGCTTACTTTCGAGCATTCCGGGGTCAGCGAAGCGTTTAGCGTGTTCGGTAACGGAACGGATTACGGCGATTTTTTATATGATGCCGGCAATACGACGCAGGTCACTATCGGCCCGCTGCCGGCGGACGAAACGTCTTACGGGTTTACGATTTTTGATAATGAATTCGACTGCTCAACGGGTTCTTATGAAGTCGGACAAATCGACCCGAGCGACTGCTCGACGGGTGCGGTTTGTGACTTGGAAATTGAAGATTTCTTTCTCACTTCCTGTCTAAACGGACAGTTTTTCGTTAATCTATTCTTGGGCGAAAGTTTCGGCAGCGACTTCGGTTATTATCTGAACGGGGAGTTTATCGCCACCTTCAGCTACGGTCAGGAGGTGTACGTTTTGGGACCTTTCGAGGGCGACAATATTTCCGAATACGAGATTGAATTTTACGACAACGACTTCGACCAATGCTTCGATTTTCTGCAAATCGACCCCGTATTTTGCGGTGTCGGCGACTGCTTTATCGACAACGTGAACATTGCGACGGGAGAATGCAACGAGGAAGGAACTTATCCGGTTTTTGTCGATTTTGACTACCCGAGCGGGGTGGCGGATGTAGTCAGCATTTCGCACGAAAACGAGATTATCGGCTCTTATTTCGTCGAAGATTTGCCGATTGTGATTGAAAATTTCGCGGGCAACGACCCCGAGGAAACCTTCCTGATTTGCTTTACCGAAATTGAAGATTGCTGCGCGGAAGTCACCTTTGCCACGCCGCAGTGCGAGGGGCTGACAGTATGGCCGGGCGACGCGAATTTTGACGGCATCACGAGCAATTTCGACATTATCAATCTTGGTATCGCCTTCAATGCGGAAGGTCCGGCACGCGCCGAAGAGGACGCGGACTGGTTTGCACAAAATGCTTTTGAGTGGGAAAATAATTTTGCTTCGGGCATCAATTACGCACACGCCGACACCGACGGCAACGGCGTTATCGACTTCGCGGATGCGGAAATCGTCACGGAAAACTACGGCTTAATCCACGGCGATATCGAACCCTACACGGCACTGCCGCCGACGGAAACCGACCCGCTGCTTTTCGTCGATATGCCCGATGATTTCGAACTGATACAAGGCGAAGCATTTGAAGTACCCGTTATTTTCGGTACGGAAGGTTTGCCCGTCGATAATGTGTACGGCATCGCTTTTACACTCAATTACGACCCCGAAATCATCGACCCGACGACCGTTGAATTGCAGTACCCGGTCAGCTGGATGGGCTTTCCGCAGACCAACCTTTTGACCTTCGACAACCACGATCCGGCAGCGGGCACCATCGACGTTGCATTGACCAAAATCGACCAAAATAACGTCTCCGGCTACGGCCGGGTCATGCACTTTATCGGCATCATCGACAACATCGCGGGCAAGGTCGAGGCGGGCATCGACATCACGAATGTGTATGCGGTTATGTACGACGAGACGCGCATCGCACTTAATACGCCGACGGAAACGGTTTCGGTTACTTCAAGCCTCGACAACGCGGAAATCGCGGGTTTGGACATCTTCCCCAACCCAACCGACGACATTTTGCACATAAAAAATGCAAGCGGTCTGACCTTGCAAGACCTGCACATCACGGACACGAACGGCAGAGTATTACGACACGCAACGACAGAAACGGAAATTTCCTTAGCTGACTTTCCCGCCGGCGTGTATTGGTTGCGCCTGAATTTCGGCGAAAAAACCACCGTCCGCAAGATTATTAAATTGTAGAAAAGTCAAATGTGAATACAGAGTCGATTGCCTCATCACCAATCGGCTCTTTTTTTGTCCGATTTCCAAAAACGCAGCCGATTAATTTTAATCGAAAAAAATTATAATGTTTCGCGCAAATTGATTTCCTTTGTGACACCCTCTTTTTTAAATTTGCAACAAAGCAGCCTCTGTCCTGTTTTAAATGTGAACGTTTGCAAAATAAAAGAAGCAAATTATGCAGGAAAAAGAAAACGTCATCATCTACCGCATTAAAGAAAAAGGCTTGGAAGTCTTTTTGGTAAACGACGACGCAAAAAATAAAGAAAATTGGACATTACCGACCGGCAGCAATGCGGAAGGCAAAGCGATTGCCGCTAACCTGTCGCAGGAGCGCATCATCGAACTGGAGCCGGTCGAAGAAGCGGAAGGCGGATTATTCGAGCAAGCCTACGCCGTAGAAGCGGATTGGCACGACATTCCTTCCATCAAATCCATCATTAAAAACGATGTTAAATACGTCAAATCAACGGTCAAACAAATGATACCCGACGTGATGGAAAACGGCACTTTTTTCGCCGTCAAAGAAGCTTTTCGCCGCGTCTTGCCGCATCAATACAAGCAGTTGAAAGAACTGAAAGATGTACTCATCGACCGAAATAATACGACCTTTTAAGAGTCGGAAAAATAAAAACTTTGAAAAAGAGACGTTGCAGATTGCAGCGTCTTTTTTTTGTTATACGGACATTCTGCCTTACATTCGTCTTTTATTTTGAGAAAACACACGCATTATGTCCGATAACTTCAGAGGTAAATACCGCATCGACACGGCGCGGAAACCGGGGTGGGATTACAGCAGTCCGGGGGATTATTTCGTCACCGTTTGTACACACCGACAACAACATTTTTTCGGAGAATGCAAAAACGGAGAAATAAAATTGAACGCGGCGGGAGCCATAGCACAGGGCTTTTGGTATGAAATCCCCGTGCATTATACACACATTGAATTGAGTAAATTCAAAGTTATGCCTAATCACATTCACGGTATTTTGCCGATTGGTTTAAAAGACGGTACGCCCCCCGCAATTATTACCGAGATTGACAGAACACTCGAAGGCGACCTGCGCCGACAACCTGATTTTTACAAGAAAATTCGCGCTAAACCCGGTTCGATTTCTATGGCAATCAGCGGCTACAAATATATTTGCAAAAAAACAATTTGCGAGGTAATGCCCGATTTGGGTTTTGCGTGGCATCCGAGATTTCATGACCGCATTATCCGCGATGAAAGAGAATTTAAAACGGTCAGCATTTATATCGTTGACAATGCTAAAACGTGGGATAATGATAAATTGCGTGACCCGTGGTAAGCCCCGTACAGACGCGGGAAAACGCGTCTCTCGCGGAGCGGGAACTTAATTTTTTCCGTACTTTGCGTCCAAAATATTACAAACCAAATTTATCGCTGAAATGAAAAATCTGCTCACCGCACTCACCCTGCTTTTCACTTACACCGCCTTCGCCCAAATCAACCAACCCGCTCCTACCCCCGCCGATATTCGGCAAAAAACTATTACGGAAAAAGAAAATCTCGCCGAAAAATCCTTACTTAAAAACATTCCTTTCGCCTCCAAAGGCCCTTCCGTTTTCGGCGGGCGCGTGGTCGATATTGCCGTTAATCCTGCTGACCCGTCGCACTTTTATACGGCTTACGCTTCCGGCGGATTGTGGTACACAGAGAGCAACGGCACGCAATTTACGCCGCTCTTTGACGAGCAAAACACACTGAATATCGGGGCGGTCGCCGCCGATTGGGACAACGACATCGTGTGGGTCGGCACGGGTGAGGTCAACAGCAGCCGCAGCAGCTACGCGGGCAACGGCGTGTACCGCAGCGGAGACGGCGGCAAAACCTGGCAGCATTCGGGCTTGGTAGAAACGCAGCATATCGGTCGCATCATTTTACACCCGACCGATACCAATACGGTTTGGGTCGCCGCCCTCGGCAATCTCTATTCGCCCTCGACGGAACGCGGCATTTACAAAACCACCGACGGCGGAAAAACGTGGAATAAAACGCTTTTTGCCAACGAAAATGCGGGCGCAATCGACCTCGTTAGCGACCCGGCAAATCCCGATAATCTTTATGCGGCAACTTGGGAACGCACCCGCCGCGCGTGGAATTTTACGGAGTCGGGCGCAGGCAGCGGCATCTACGGCAGCACGGACGGCGGCGAAAATTGGACGCTGCTGACGAGCGAAAAAGCAGGCTTTCCGACGGGTGAAGGTACGGGGCGCATCGGTTTGACTTTGACCAAAAAGGACGGAAAAAATGTGCTGTTTGCAGTTTTGGATAACTACAATCGCCGACCGGAAGAAGATGATGAAGACAAATCGGAAAAGCTGACAAAGCAGCAATTGAAAAAAATGGATTTACCGACTTTTGAAAAACTTGACGCGGCTTTGGTAGCCGATTATTTAAAGGAAAACAACTTTCCCGAAAAATATACGGAAGCGGAAGTGCGCAAAATGGTCAAGGACGGAAAAATCACGCCCGCCGCGCTCGCGGAGTATTTAGAGGACGCCAATTCGCTGCTTTTCGATACGGAGGTCATCGGCACGGAGGTCTATCGCAGCGATGACGACGGCAAGACTTGGCAAAAAACCCACGACGATTATTTAGACAACATTTTCTACTCTTACGGCTACTATTTTGCGCAAATTCGCGCTTTAAATTCCGAAAAACTGTACATCATGGGCGTGCCGATTTTGACCTCCGACGACGGCGGCAAAACGTGGCGCAGCATCAATGCGGACAATGTACATGTGGATCACCACGCGCTGTGGCTCAATCCCGAACGCCCCGGCCACCTCATCAACGGCAACGACGGCGGCATCAGTATCAGCTACGACGACGGCGCATCCTGGTTTAAAGCAAATACGCCGGCGGTCGGTCAATTTTACTCGGTGAATGTCGATAATAAAGAGCCTTACAACATTTACGGCGGCTTGCAGGACAACGGGGTTTGGATGGGAAAAAGCACCTACAAACCCGGCGTCGGTTGGCACAATTCGGGGCAATACGGCTACAAATCGGTGATGGGCGGCGACGGCATGCAGGTCGAAATCGACCCGCGCAACGAGGACATTATTTATACCGGCTACCAATTCGGCAATTATTTTCGCATCAATACCGCGACCGGTGACCGCAAATACATCACCCCCAAGCACGAACTCGGCGAGCGACCGCTGCGGTGGAATTGGCAATCGCCGATTAAAATTTCTCCGCACAATTCGGACATCGTTTACTTCGGCTCGAATAAGCTGCACCGCAGTTTTAATCGCGGCGATGACTTTGCGCCCGTCAGCGAAGACTTGACGAACGGCGGCATCAAAGGCGACGTGGCATTCGGGACGATTACGACGATTGACGAGAGTAAATTACGCTTCGGTTTGATCTACGTCGGCACGGACGACGGCAACATACACGTCACCAAAGACGGCGGAAATTCTTGGCAAAAAATCAGCGAATCTTTGCCGCCCGATATGTGGGTCACCCGCGTATTCGCATCGCCGCACGACGAAAAAACGGTCTTCGCCGCGCTCAACGGCTACCGCTACGATGTCTTCGACGCGATGATTTACAAAAGCGAAAATTACGGCGAAACGTGGACAAAAATCGGCACCGACCTACCGGCAGAACCCGTCAACGTCATCAAACAAGATCGCGATAACGCCGATTTGATTTACGTCGGCACGGACGGCGGCATGTACGCTTCGCTCGACGGCGGCGAAAATTTTATGTCTTTCGACGGTGGTTTGCCGCCCGTGGCGGTACACGATTTGGTGGTGCAGCAGCGTGAAAAAGACCTGATTGCGGGTACGCACGGTCGCTCGTTTTGGTCGGGAAATGTGCGGGAATTGCAGCAGTTGCGCGATACGATTTTGCAGAAAGAATTGTACGCTTTCGCTTTACCACCGGTCAAATATCGCTCGAATTGGGGCAGCTCTTGGTCGAAATGGTTGGAAGCGGAAACGCCGGAGGTGAAGTTGCCGGTGTATGTTAAAGACGCGGGTTTGGTGAAAATCAAAATTCAAACGGAAGAAGGTTTAACTTTACAAGCCTTTGATTATCAATCAGATGCGGGTCTAAATTATCCGCTGACGGATTTGACATTTAACGAGAAAAACAAAAAAGCCTACGCGAAATATTTGAACGAGAAGCGGGAAAAAGACACGCCGACGATTGAATTAGAAGCGGCAAAAAATGATAAATATTACCTGCGGAAGGGAAAGTATGAGGTGATTTTTGAAAAGGGCGGGAAGCGGGTGACGGAGAGTTTGGTGGTGGAGTAGGTTGGAGTTTGTTTGAGTGGTTGGAATGGTTCGAGTTTGTTTGAATTGTTTGAGTCGTCGTTGAACTTTAGAAAGCAGGAGTCAGACTCCTTTGGTGAAAGAACAAAAAATTGAACTTGTCCGTTATACCGGCTCATTTGCTCTTTCACTAAAATTTATATTATAAATGTTTAACCAAAAAATAAATCACCTGGTTTTACTCGCGTGCTTTTTGTGTGCCGGCTTATTCTTCACGGCTTGTAATGCCGAAAATAATGCAACGGCGGACGCGGATGCAGCTGAGAAAACGCAGACCGAACCCGCACCGAAAAAAGCGGTTTCCGCGATGACTTTGCAGGAGGCTTCGGAAGATATGCTGCGCGTTTTGGAAAGCGGCGGCGATGTGTCGCAGCACGTACAAAAATTTGCGGCGATTAACCCCGATACATTGGCACAAATAATCAATACGGACGCGAAGAAAAAGGCTTTTTACATCAATTTGTACAACGGCTATATTCAAAAAATACTGACCGAAAATCCGGAATTATACAAAGACCGCGACAAGTTTTTCGGCGAAGACCGCTTCATGTTGGCGGGCAAAGAAATCAGTTTTGACAAATTAGAACACGGCATTATTCGCTCTTCAACGATGAAATTGTCGGGCGGATTTTTAAGCGAGCTGTTTGTCGGTGACTACGAAAAAAGCCTGCGCACCGAGAAGGTCGATCCGCGCATTCACTTTGCGGTAAACTGCGGCGCGAAGGATTGTCCGCCGATTCATATCCTCTCGCCGACGAACATCGACGCGGAACTGGATGCAATGACCCAAAATTATTTAGATAGATGGGCGGAATACGACGCGGATAAAAACGTGGTAAAAACAACTGCGCTGATGAGCTGGTTTCGCGGCGATTGGGGCGGCAAAGACGGCGTCAAAGAGTTTTTACAGAAGTACGGTATCATTCCCGCCGGCGTGGAGACGGACGATGTAGATGTCGAGTTCAAAGACTACGATTGGACTTTGAAAACGGGGATTTATGCGGATGAAGTCTGAAAAATTGACTACTTTTGATTTGAAATAAAAAAGGCTGTTTTCAACGCACGAAAACGGCCTTTTTTCATACACACTGCCAATGAAAATCGGGTTCGACGCCAAAAGATTATTCAATAACCGCACGGGGTTGGGAAATTATTCCCGCACTCTGGCAGACAATCTTTTGCGCTTTTTCCCGGAACACGCGTACCTGCTTTTTTCGCCGAAATTATACGAAAATGAATTTGCGGAACGGTACATAAAACGTTTCAAAACAATCTTGCCGAAAACCCCCGGCAGCGGCACTTATTGGCGCAGCTACGGCGTCGGCAAGGACATTGCGCGGCACGGAGTTGATATTTTTCACGGCTTGAGCAATGAGTTGCCTTTTCGCTTGGAAGGTGTGAAAAAAGTCGTCACCGTGCACGATTTGATTTTTAAAAAACTGCCGGAGACTTACCCTTTTTTAGACCGCCAAATCTTTGATTTAAAGTCGCGCAAAAGCTGCAAAAGCGCGGATATTGTGATTGCCATTTCGGAAAGCACGAAGCGGGATATTATGCACTATTACGGCATTGAGGAAAAGAAAATTCGGGTGGTGTATCAGGCTTGTGAAGCGGTATTTTATGAGGAAAATAAAGCGGCGGAGGAAGTATCGACGGCTGATAATTTACCCGAAAATTATCTGCTCAGCGTTGGTTCGGTGACGGAGCGCAAAAATCTTTTGCAGACCGTGAAAGCCTTGTATATGCTGCCTAAATCTTTACGATTGCCCTTGGTGGTAGTCGGCAGCGGCGGAGATTATCAGGCGAAAGTCGAGCGTTATTTGCGCAGTATCGACGCGGAAAAATCGGTGATTTGGTTGGAGAATGTGCGTGATACGGCACACCTGAAACAACTCTACAAGCGGGCGACTTTATCCGTTTATCCGTCGCGTTACGAAGGCTTCGGGCTGCCCGTGGCGGAGAGTCTGTTGTGTCGCACGCCGGTAATTACTTCCGACGTTTCTTCCTTGCCCGAGGCGGGCGGCGCGGGCGCGGAGTTGGTCAATCCCGACTCTGCGGATGAAATGAAAACGGCTTTGGAAAAACTGCTGACGGACACTGATTACGCCGCCGATTTAGCGGAAAAAGGCTATCATTACGCCCGCAAAACCTTCGACCCGCAACGGGTCACGGGTCAAATTATCGACATCTACAAAAACTTACTGCATGACTGATTTTAACCTGACCGCCCTGCGCGCCGCCCGTAAAAATATGCTCGGAATGCTGCACGCGCATACCATTCAAGAGTTGAATTTTATTCCCGAAAATTTCAACAATAATCTGCTGTGGAATGCGGGTCACGTCGTCGTCACGCAGCAGCTTTTGTGCTACGGCTTAGCCAATCTGCCGATGAGTCTGCCCAAAGAAATGATTGCCGAATTTCGGAAAGGCAGCAAGCCGACGAGGCATTACGACGAGGCGGAAAAGCAGCAAATCAGCGGCTTGTTGGTCTCGACCGTCGATGATTTTGCGCAGGATTTGCAGACGAAAAACTTCGGCGATTTTAAGGTTTACCCGACGAGTTTCGGCGTAACGCTGCATAATGTGACGGAGGCGGCGGCGTTTAATTTGGCGCACGAGGCGATGCACTTGGGGACGATGATTGCTTTGAGGAAGTTGGTTTGAAGGGGTTTTCTGTTCGTTTTCAGCCCCCTAACCCCCGGAGCGGGGGAACTTTCTCCGCGCTTGAGTTTGTGGGTTAATCTTTGACTTTTTGGTTCTTTCATTTTGAAAAAACGTGGGAGTCAAGTTTACCCTTTTGAAAACGAATTTTGATAAAAACCGAATTTTAGTTTTGAAGATAGATGCTCCCCCGCTCCGGGGGTTGGGGGGTCTTCAGTACGGATTTTACTATGCGTCTTTATTGTAGTAGTCAGAGCTAATCTCTTCTGTTACAACCTAAAAATCTTCAATTCCACAATCATGCGCCCGACAACCGGCAACCGACAACCGACAACTAAAATTACAATCATCGGCGGCGGCGCAAGCGGTCTCATGGCTGCGGATTTCCTTTCCCGCACCCGCGAAGTGCACATTTACGAGCGCGGTAAGACCGTCGGTCGCAAGTTTTTGGTGGCAGGCAACGGCGGTTTTAATCTCACCAACCGAGCGACCGGCGCGGAACTGCTGCGGCACTACTCCCCTGCCCCGCAGATGATTACGGCTTTGCAAAATTTCGATACGACGGCGGTACGGGCTTACTTTTCCGACTTGGGTATTCCGACTTTCATCGGTAGCAGCGGGCGCGTTTTTCCCGAACGCGGCATTAAACCGGCCCGGGTTTTGGCGGCAATGATGCACCGACTGCGCGAGCGCGGCGTGCATTTTCATTTTCATCATACGTTCGTCGGTTTTACGGAAACGATGCAACCGATTGTGGAAAATGCGGAAGGTAAATTGATTTTGGAAGCGGAAAAATTTTTCTTTGCCCTCGGCGGCGCGTCGTGGTCGAAGACGGGTTCGGACGGAAAATGGCTTGATTTATTTGTGGAAAAAGGGATTAAAACCGTGCCTTTTCAAGCGTCGAATTGCGGAGTGAATGTGCGTTTTGCCGAAGATTTTACGAAAAAATATGCGGGTACGCCGCTGAAAAATATTGCGGTGCGCTGCGGGGATATGACGGTGAAGGGCGAGGCTTTGATTACGGAATACGGCTTGGAAGGCAACGCGATTTATCCGGTGGTGCGGGAGGTGCGGCGGCTCGGCGAGCAAGTGGTTTTGCATTTTGATTTTAAAACACAAAATACTGAAAATCAACTGATTGCAAAGATTAAAGGTAATAATATTCAGCCGAAAAATTACGGATATGCCTTTAATTTGACGAAGGCGCAGACGGCTTTTATCAAGCAATTTACGACGAAAGATGAGTATTTGAACCCGATTTTATTTGTCAAAAAAATTAAAAATTTGTCCGTGTCGGTTGAAGGTTTACGACCGATTGACGAGGCGATTTCTACCGTCGGCGGGGTGGCGATGTCGGAGTTGAATAATAACTTTTCTTTGCGGCGGTTTCCGCATCTTTATGTGTTGGGTGAAATGTCGGATTGGGATGCACCGACGGGGGGATTTTTGTTGCAGGGGTGTTTTGCAACGGCTTATGCTGCCTTGCACTAATGTACAAGGCTGAAGTGTTTCGTGCCGGTGGCATTTGTCCGTCTATGCGGGATATTCTACGAAGTTGCGGGGGGTTTCGTAGAGGCGGACGGTCAGTTCATATTTTTGGTCTAAAACTTTGCGCAGGCGTTGCCAGATGACATAGCAGATATTTTCGGCGGTGGGATTGAGTTTGTTGTCGGTAAATTCTTCGACTTCGAGGTTGATATTTTTGTGGTCGAATACCTTTTCGACATGGTCGCGGATGTAATCTTTTAAGATTTTCAAATCAATCAAAAAACCGGTGCGCGGGTCAACCTCGCCGGTGACTTTCACGGTCAAATCGTAATTGTGTCCGTGAAAAAGGGGATTGCTGCACGCGCCGAATAAGTCGTGATTTTCCGCATCGGTGAGGTCGGGCAGGTGCAGACGGTGGGCGGCGTTGAAGTGGGCTTTGCGGTAGGCGGAAATGCGCATTGTACTTTTTGGTTTATGAATGTTTAAGCCGGTTTGAGTTTGTTTGAATTGTTGGAGTCGTTTGAGTTGTGGGGGCGAAGTTAGGTCAAATTTTGGTTTTAGCCGTACGTTGAAGTCGGCTTTTAGAAAACAGGATGCCGAATGTAAGGTTTTGCAAACTAATGAGAAACTATCCTTTGACCGAGGCTGATTTTCAGCAGTACTCCCTCATTATTGTATTGAAATTGCAGATTAGGGTACGAATAATCTGACCGACACTCCTTTCCCATATAGTAAGACTCCCAAATATTTCCGGAAGTAAAAACTTTCACAGGCTTTCCAAAAACAGTATGAATCTGCGCGCGCTTCTTCCTCAAGAAACAAGCATCATTGGAAATTACCCGCTCCCGAAAATTCGGAGTTTCGTAATAACATTCTCCCGATGAATGTAAGAGCCACTTCGAGCGCATTTCTTTTTTAATAAACTTTCGACAGTCACTCGAAAACCCACGCAAATCCGGTTTGTGCTGTAACGACATGAAACCTTCGGCATTTTCGGCAGTACTTTTCCTACAAGATGCCTTTGTACAAAACAACGTAATCAGGATTATTCCGACAGTCTTTATTGACATATAGTTTTTGCTTTTTCGATTTCCCACAAAAAAAAGTTGTAAAAGTGACCGCTCAAAATCAAAGAAAAATTTCCTGCCCCAATAAACTATAAACCATCAAACCATAAACCAACAAAAAAAAAGAGGGTACGGACGCGCCATACCCTGCTAACAAACAAAACCAACTAAAAACCAAGTAAATTTTTCGGGTCTTGCGACCGTGTAAGGAAGAACGGGCGGGGCGCGAAAACGCTGTTTCGCGAGCAAAATTTTAACACTTTAATCCCCTGAAACCGTTAAAACCTAAAATAAAATTTATTTTTTTTAATCTTTACGAACAATGCGTACCCGTTTTACCTTATACACTTGAAAGCGATTGAAGTAACGGAACGGTTATTTTTGACGCACCACCCGACAGACAAGCATCAATTATATTTTGCCGTCTGAACTCTTTACAAAACACAAGCGATTCTGTACAACCGACCTTCCGACACATACACTTTTTAAGATGACTATTTAACAATTAACGCTATGGCAAATTCAACTTTTACTCATTCGCTGCAAGGAAAAAATTCTGTTTTGACTTGGTTTCGCACCGCAGTTTCTTTTGACAATTCGGAAACCCGTTACAGCGAACCGCAACCCAAAATCTACATGACCGTCGAAAAGGAAATGCTGTTGTGGAAAAAAATCGACGGCGAATGCACCCCGGAAGAAGAAAGATTAGTAGATGACTTATTAGAAAATAATCCCGAATTTCGCGCCGAATACGAGTCCATGCTGGAAATGCACCACGGATTTAAGCAACTGCTCGGCAAAAAACGTGAACGTCGCATCGGCGACCGCGAAAAAAAGTAAAACTGCTCTTTTTGCAGTAAAAAATCCCCCTAAAAGAGATTGCCTACCCCCGGCAGTCTCTTTTTTTGTGTCGAGACTTGTTTTTAAAAATAGAGTTGTATGTTTGCGGCGCAAGGAATAAACGAGTTTTCTTCACTAAAATCTGCCACTCAAGCCGACCTAAAATCACACTGTTATGATTAGCTACTACGCCAAATCAGAAGGTAAACTGACCGAACTCGCCGAGCCGCAAGACGGCTGCTGGATTAACATTTTTCCGCCCTTCAATCAGTCGGAACTCGAAGAAACCGCTATGCAACTCGATGTGCCGCTCGATTTTTTTACCGACCCGCTCGACATCGACGAGCGCAGCCGCTACGAACGCGAAGACGACGCCCGCCTCATCGTCGTTAATACCCCGATGCAAAACGAAAATCGCGCCGCCGAGAGCAACGCCGTTTTTATCACCGTACCCATCGGTATCATTCTCGTGCCCAATCACATCGTGACGATTACGGCTTTTGAAAACCCCGTGTTGCAGCGTTTTTTAGAAGAAAAAGTAAAAAATTTCAATCCGGAAGAGCACACTTCGTTCGTCCTCAAAATCTTTGAACAAACGGTACTCCGCTTCCTCACCTGTCTCAAACAACTCAACACCAAACGCAACCTCATCGAGCGCGAACTCTACGACAGCAGCCGCAACCGTGAGCTGAAATCGCTGCTGAGTATCGAAAAGGCACTGGTCTTCTTCGTAAATTCTTTGAGTGCCAATGATTTATTAAAATTGAAAATGAAGCGCACCGACTTTCTGAAAATCAATCAAGACGAAGAGCTGACCGACCTGTTTGAAGACATTATTATCGACAATTCGCAGGCCCTCGAAATGTCAAAAATCTACACGGAAATCCTCAACGGAACGATGGATTCCTACTCTTCCATCATTTCCAATAATCTGAACATCGTCATTCAACGCCTGACGCTGATTACGATTATTCTTATGGTGCCGACCCTCGTCGCCTCTTTTTACGGCATGAATGTCAAAATGCCGTTCCAAAATAACGACCACGCTTTTTTGATAATTATGGTCATCGCGGTGAGTATTTCGCTGCTGGTCGCCTGGTATTTTCAGCGGAAGAAGATGTTTTGAGAGTTGGGGGTTGGGAGGTTGAGAGGTTGGGCGGTTGAGCGCATACAACCTTTACAACCTAAAACCTTTACCACCTTTCAAGTCATTTTCAACCGCGCCTCCGCCGTCACATCCTGCCCTACAAATTCCCCCGCCAGATACTTCCGGTAGCCCGCCACGGCAATCATACCCGCATTATCCGTGCAATATTGAAAAGCGGGAATGTAGGTGTTCCAACCCAATTCTTTCCCTTTTTCCTGCAAAGCACGACGCAAACCCGAGTTAGCGGAGACTCCGCCGGCAATGGCAATTTCTTTAATACCCGTTTGCTCGGCGGCTTTCACCAACTTATTCAACAAAATAGAAATGATGCGTGACTGCACCGAGGCGCAAATGTCCGCCATGTTTTCTTTGACAAAATCAGGGTTTTCTTTCACGCGCTTTTGCAGATAGTACAAAATCGACGTTTTCAGACCGCTGAACGAAAAGTCCAAACCCTCGATGCGCGGCTCGGTGAAAGGAAAAACGGGCTGTCCTTCTTTCGCCAAGCGGTCGATGTGCGGCCCGGCGGGATACGGCAAACCGAGAATTTTTCCCGTCTTGTCGAAGGCTTCGCCGGCGGCATCGTCGATGGTGGTGCCGATAACTTCCATGTCCAAATAATCGCGAACCAGCACAATCTGCGTATGCCCGCCGCTGACCGTGAGGCAGAGAAAGGGAAAAGCAGGCTTCGGGTCTTCGGCAAAATGCGCGAGCACGTGCGCGTTCATGTGATTCACCTCAATCATCGGAATGTCGAGACTCATCGCAAAGGCCTTGGTAAAACTGACGCCGACCAAGAGTGAACCCAACAATCCGGGCCCGCGCGTAAAGGCAATAGCATCCAAATCTTCCTTTTGCACACCCGCTTTTTTCAAAGCCAAATCGACCACCGGAATAATATTCATCTGATGCGCCCGACTCGCCACCTCGGGCACCACGCCGCCGTACTCGGCATGTGCGGTTTGGTTGGCAATGCAGTTGCTGAGTATTTCACCGTCGCGCAGGACGGCAGCGGAGGTATCGTCGCAGCTGGATTCAATAGCTAATAAGTGCATACGGTGGACGGTTGATGGTGGACGGTGGACGGTGGACGGTTGATGGTTGATGGTGGACGGTTGACGGATGGCTTTCGGCTTTTCCCCGACTGTCTCTTTAAATTTGCGGGCAAAGTTATTGTGAAAGGTTGAGTTGTGAGTGCTTCTTGGCGGAAAAAAGTAACACCGACCTTCAGGTCGTCGTGACAAGACGACTTGAAAGTCGGTGTTACTGATTGCGAAACGCAAAGGACAGTTTCACATAAAGCCAATTTACAAACAAAAAAAAGAGCAATCCTCTAATCCTGTCTAAAAATCTTGCCTCAAATCGCCTAATCCTATCTAAGAAATCCTGTCTAAAAAATCTTGTCTCAAATTGCCTGATGATTAAACGGCTGCAAAGCCATCTCGCTCACCACGCCGCTTCTCGGTTGCTGACACAAAAACCAAACCGCAGTCGCCGCTTCTTTCGCCGTGATAAACTTTTTGCGGTCGAAACGAATGTCGATTTCTTCATCCCAAAACGGGGTATCGACGCCGCCGAGGTAGAGATTCGTGATGCGAACTTCGGTGCGGCGCAACTCTTCGCGCACACTTTTCAGCATGCCGTTAAGACCGTACTTCGAAGCTGCATAAACGGAAGCCCCTGCCATCGGGGTCTTGCCGAGTACGCCCGGCAGGTTGACAATCAAACCCTTTTTCGCTTTTTTCATCGCCGGCAAAAAGGCTTTGAGCAGGTTAAAAGGCCCACGCAGATTGGCGGCAATAGTGCGGTCGAAATCTTCGTAAGTCAAATCATCAAAGGGCTTGACGACCCCGAGACCGGCGACGTTGATGAGAATATCGACCTGCTCGATGTCGGCGTGTATTTTCTCCGCAACGGCGTTGACCGCTTGCTCGTCGGTGATGTCGAGGGTGTAGGCTTTACCGCCCGTTTTTTCGGCTAAGGCGTTGAGTTTGGCGGTATCGCGCCCGGTCAAAAACAGGTTGGCTTTGCTGTTTTTCATCATTTTGGCGACTTCCTCGCCGATGCCGCCGGTCGCGCCGACGATGAGTACGTTTTTATTTTGTAAACTTTCCATGTGTTGGTTGTCGGTTGTCAGTTGTCGGTTGCCCGGTCGGTTCCTTTTTCAAGGCTGTCGGCGTAATTTCGATAACTGCTTTTCTTCGATTCATTTTTTGTCTGCTTTATCTGTGCAGCATGGAAAGTATAACCTGAAACGGTGGGTTTGGTTTTGGAAAATTTGATGTTTGTGTGGCTGTAAAGGAATGGATAAAATTAGAAAGCTGTTGCCTTTCTTGGGGGGCAACAGCTTTTTATTTTTTGTATTGTGGAGAGTCGGGAGTTTACCTTCACTACATAAAAAGACTTTTGTCTTCCTGCAAACGCCGTGCGAGTTCTTCCACCCCCTTTTCGCTCCTGCGATACAGGATGAAAAAGACAACGGGCAGGGTTATGATTTGAAACAGCGACATGAATTGAAAAGCGGGTGACAGTTGCAACAGAGTCAAAAAAACTAAGAAAAGCAGCGGTATGAAAACGAAAATTACTTTTATACCTTGCGTCAATTCTACGTCTGCGATGTACTGACCTTTGCCCTTTTCGGTTACGTTAATTTTGGCGTTCGCCGCCACTAAGGTGCGTTCGTCTTTGGCGTAAGGTTCGGCCGCAGCTACGAACAAAACGTCCTCCTTTTTTTGCAGCACATAACGGTTTTCACCGACACTTTGCTTAAACGTTCCGCGCTTGGCGGTCAACAGTTTTTCATTTTCGATGCGAACGGGGAATGATTTTTTGAAAAGCATGGTGAGGTTGTTTTGGTTTTTAAAATTCAAAGATAACAATTCCCCCCGAAAAACAGAGAAAGCCGAACTGCTCAAGCAACCCGGCTTTCTATACGGTTTTAGTTGGTTTTACTTCCGGTTTCAGGCTTACTAACCTTCAAAAGGTTAGTAAGCCTGCGCCTCTCTCCTCTCCCCTAAAAATACAAAATCTCCCGTACATCCGTCTCGTCTTTCACCTCCTTATCCGACTCTTCCAAAACGAAAGTAAAATCACGCTCACCCTGCGGAATATTCTTAAAATCTTCGCTGCGGAAAACGGCAATTTTGTTTTCCGGCGTCACGACCCACAGGAGGTGTTCGCTGTTGCGATTGAAGGACATGTATGCCTCGTCGGTCGCTAAAAAGCGATTGACGGTGTTCAGACTTTTATCGACCATATAGCCGGTCATTTTGTCGATTTTTTGCCCTTTGTCGGTCACGAAATTTGCGCTCAACAACTGAATGTCCGGCGGCAGCGGACGGTCGCAATTCCAAATGCCGAACGAGGTCGCGCGGAAGCGGTTGACAATTTTTTTGCGCATAATTAAATCCGTCGCGCCGTGCGTGTTGCCGTCGGCTTGCAGTTGCGCCAAAGCGTCGGCGAATTTACCGTGTGCCGCGAGACTGTCGGCGGCAAAACGAGCTTCGGACTCGGCGCGGGCGGCCGCGATTTGCGCCTGACGCTCGGTGCGCAGACGTTCGTAGTCCGCGAGTTTTGCATTAAATGCCGCCAAGGCATTATCGTAATCCGCGCCGGTCAAAACGGGATTGACAATGACGGTCTGCTTAGTTCTGCCGTCGGTGAAAATGATTTCGTATTCGGCGTCGTTGAGTTTGTTTAATTCGACATCGGTCGGGTTGCGCATGATTTGCGCGGCGGTCACGGCGGAGCGCGGAGACACTTGCCACAGCGAGTTTTTGTACAACTGAGCCATCGCCGGATTGTCCGCAAAATCGAGGTCGAAAACCTGTCCGTTACTGTTCGAGCGTTGCGGTTTTGTCGGTTTGACGGGCGCGGCAAAGGTTGCTTCCAAACGCGCACTTTCCGCCTTTCTGTCGTTTTTAATGCGTTGTAATTCTTTGCGCAATTCCTGTTTGACCGGCGTCGTCGGATCGTCCGGGTCGAGGTCTTGCAGGTCGTCTTCCTCCACAAATTGAATCTTATCTACATCCGTAAAAACCCAATTTTCCTGCGTTTCATCGAGCTTATAAATATTGTAACTCGGCGGCACATTCACGTTATCGACGTTCACATAACTCACCAATTCCACGTCCAAATCCTTACCGGGTGCCATGCGCACGCGACGTCCGTCCTGCTCGGCATAGACCTCAATCATGCCCGCCGACTCCAGAATATATTGCACCCCCGCCGAGTCGTAGGTCATCGGAATACCCGACAGGAAAAAGTCCACGTAATCATGAAATTCGCGGTACTTAATATCCACCTCGCCTTCAATCAACGCCCCTTTATCATCCACAAAAGCAGACTGCGGAATGACGACACGCGACCCCGTCTTATGCTCATAGACCCCGCCTGCATTCGCATTGATTTTAGCGGAAACAAATTGCGCCGCCGGCACCTCCGGAAAAGGCGGATTGATGAATGCACGCTCCGCGAAATATTGCTCTTCGGCGCGTCGGTACTCCGCCGGCGAAGTCTCCGTATTCACAAAGAAAAACCAAGCAGCCAAAGCAGCCGCAGCCGCCAAAGCCCCGACCCACGGCAATACCCGCAGCGGACTGCGCGGTGCCGACTCGGGCTGAGCATCAGCAGGTGTCTCGGCCTCAAAACGTTGCAGCAATGCCGCAAAATCTTGGTGCTTCGCAATGTCTTCTTTGCTCGGCGGTTTGTAATTTTGATTGATATTGTAGTCTTGCTCCATGGCGAATATGGTTGGTGGTTGGTGGGTGGTAGTTGGTGGACGGTCGGGAGATATTTCTTGACCGGGTAGTCATCATTAGACCGATTTTCACTAAAACCCATAAAACCGTAAGTGTCCTTTTATTAGAAAAAGACATGACCGAACCGGTTAAATTCCCGGCTGAGTCTAAGGTCTAAAATCTAACGTCTAAAATCTCATCTCATCATCTTCTTCAACCTGTCCAGTACCCGGTACGTCCGCACTTTCGCGTTACTTTCCGAGATGTCGAGGATTTCGGCGATTTCCTTGAACGGTCGTTGTTCAAAAAAGCGCATTTCGATGATGAGCAGGTCTTTTTCTTTTAACTTTTCCAAGCTCTGCAAGAGTAACTCGCGGGTCTTTTCGGTGTCGATTTCTTCGGTTTCTTCCGTCAAATTTTGCAGCGAAACATCGTCCGTACTTATCGTCCGATTTTTCGCCGTGCGCCGAAAGTACTGCGCCGTCTCGTTGCTCGCAATGCGAAACAACCAGGCACTGAAAGGCACTCCGCGGTAGCTGTACGACGACAGCTTTTGCATAGCTTTCAGAAAAGTATCGGAACAAATTTCGGCGGCGACGGACTCCTGCCCCGTGCGACGGTGTATGAAGCGAAAAATCGGTTCATAATACCTGGCATAGAGAGGTTGAAACTTTGCGGGATTGACCTGCGCAGCTTGAATTTCCTGCCATTCAGACTCTAAATCAGCCTGCGAAACCGTGCGTTGGTTTGCACTCATATTCGTAATTCTCGGTTTTTCGACAAGAATACGATTTATTGATAAAACTGATGCCATGCCTAAGCGGGAAATTTGCTTTTCGTCTGAAATTTTGTACCGACTTGTCTTGAAAGTCACAGGTATAATGCAAAAGGCGGGAAAAGATACAGGTTTCGATGTACGAATTACGATGTACGATGTACGAGGGCGATAGTGGTGTGTTCCTTGGCCCTTGTGAGTTACCGAAGAATTATGTTTATTCCGAACGATTTACGATTTACGATTTACGATTTACGATTTACGATTTACGATTTACGATT
>JAHDCG010000187.1:0-1634 GCA_020629965.1 Saprospiraceae bacterium
CAACCGTCAACCGTCAACCAAATACAAAATAATGAAATATATCCTATCCTGTTTTCTGACCTTACTTTTTTTGCAAACCAATCAAGCTCAAGTCATCGGTGATGCACTGCGCTACGGATTTACCGAAACCACGGGCACGGCACGTACACTCGGTCTGGGCGGCTCGATAAGTGCCATCGGTGCCGATTTTTCGACTGTAAGCAAAAATCCGGCGGGTCTGGGTTGGTATCGCAAATCGGAGCTGGTGATGACGCCGTCGTTGACTCTGACCAAAACGACTTCCGATTTGGAAGGAGGTGACGTGCGCGACCGCAACCGCTCGAATATCAATTTTAACAACTTCGGCTTTGTGATTAAAGGACGCGAGCGCAATCGAACGACGCGTCTGCGGTCGCTGAATTTTGCTTTCGGCTACAATCGTATTGCCGATTTTCATGCGGATAATAACTTTGCGGGCACGACGCCGGGTTCGATTACCGACCGTTTTTTGGAACTCTCGCAAGGACTTACACCTAACCAACTGGACGCCTTTGAAGGCGGATTGGCTTTTGATACCGGGGCTATTTTGCAGAGTTCCGACGACACCTACTTTTCCGACTTTTTGCCGGGTGAGCCGGTCGAGAAAAATCAAATAAACTTAGCGACGGGCGGTATCAATGAATTCACTTTGTCGATGGCGGCAAACTACGACGAGCGTTTTTTAGTGGGCGCGACGGTCGGTATTCCGGTGGTCAACTACCGCGAAAACAAAACCTACCGTGAAAATGACGAAGACGACTCCACGCCGTTTTTCGAGCAGTTACGCTTTACCGAAGGTTTGACGCAGACCGGTGCGGGTATCAACGTCAAAGTCGGTGCGATTTACCGCGCGACGCAGGCGGTACGCATCGGGGCGGCGATTCATTCCCCTACCTCTTACGCGCTCAACGACGTTTTCACGACGCGCCTGTCTTATACTTTCAACGAAGGCAACGGCGCACAAACTTTTGAATCAGAGTCGCCGACGGGTGAATTTGAGTACAGAGTTGTTACGCCGACGGTGCTTATCGGTAGTGCGGCTTTTATTATCGGCAAAATGGGTTTGCTCACGGCAGAAGTGCAATATCAAGACTATTCCGCGCTCAAATTTAATTTCAACCAAACGGACAACGCCGCCGATTTGGACTACGAAGCGGAACTAAACCGACAAATTGACGAGACGTATAAATCTGCCGTCAATATCAGACTTGGCGGGGAATTTGCATACGAAAAGCTAAGAGTACGAGCAGGTTACAGCCTAATCGGCTCTCCTTACGTCGAGGGCGACAGTTTTTACGGCTCGTACAGTGCGGGCATCGGTCTGCGCAACGCCAACTTTTACGCGGATTTGGGTTACCGCTTTTCGACTTTCGGCGAGACTTACGTGCCTTACGTGACCTTCGACCAAGATGTCAACCCGCAGCAAACGGTAGATAATGTCATCGACAGAAATACTTTTTTGCTTACTTTCGGGTTTAGATTTTGAGTCGGTTGGTGGTTGGTGGTTGGTAGTTGATGGACTATGCGGGAGTAATTATTGACTTTATCAAACTTTCAAGATATAGATATTCAGAAGCCGAACAGACCGGCAACGGTCAACCGACAACCGACAACCG
>JAHDCG010000187.1:1734-7240 GCA_020629965.1 Saprospiraceae bacterium
ACCGTTCAAAACTACACTTTACACATTTATTCACCCGAAAAAGGCAGCGGTCTTTTTCGGGTGCGTAGATAACCGACATTCCCATGATAAAAAATATATTACCGATTTTGTTATTCTTTTTTATCGGAATAACTACACAAGCACAAACTGATTTTGCCGCCGTTTACGGCCCCGTAAACGAGCAACAACTCATCGAGACAAAGTGGAAATACACTTACACTTTGCACGTCGAGTCGAATACCGTCATTCATAAGGCGGAAAATTTTTACGACTTCTTTCTTTACTTTCGCTACGATTTCACCTATCGGGAATACCTGAACGGGGAGTTTTCGCGCGGTACCTGGTCACTCAACGACCGCACGATTTTTTACAGTTTTAAAAATATCAATAAGTTTGAAATTGCCGAAATCAATAAAAAGGTGATGGTTTTGGAGTTTACCCAACCCAACGCCAAAGGCACGTATCAATATCACTTTGTGCGCACGACTTCCGAGGAAGCTCCCTTTGTCAAGCCTGCAAACGAGCTGCCCGACGTAATCGTGGAAGAAATCGACCCCAACGGCGGCAAGAATAAACGGTGGTGGACATTCGGAAAGAAAGAAAAGAAAAAGAGCAAACGACGCCTGAAGCGCGAGGAAGCACTCGCAGAGGCAAAGCGCACCTATATCAACGTCGAACTCATCGGCGGCGGCTACTACGGCGGCGTTAATCCGGTGATGCGCGACTACACGCACATCAAAAGCAACGGCAGACTCATTAAAGAACACAAAAGTCAGCAACACGGACTGAAAGTGACGAAAAAAGATATTTCGCGCGAGGAGTTGGAAGAGTTTGCGGAATGGGTGACGCGGCAGGGCTTTTTTGACATGGAACGCATGTACGATTGCGAAACGCCGATTTGTCAGAAGCGTAAACGCCAAAAACCGACTCCGATACCACTGCGCTTGGCGGTGACTTACGGCACACGCACGAAGGTTATTACCATCAGTATATGGGGCATGGACGACAATCAAATTCACTACGTCGATTACCCGAAGGAACTGGATAATATCATCGACGCGGTGCAGAGAATGGGCAATCGCGTGGAAGAAGGTGTAGTGAGAAGATAGTTTTCAAACTGTCGTAATTATAACTTTTGGGGCAAAAAGTCAAGATTTTGTTAAAAAATCGGTCTGAAAATCCGCCGAGAGTGTCGTGTTCGTAACTGTTTGTGTATTCGGAATTAACCGGATGCAAAAACATTATCCCGAGTATGACAACGAACACAATGACTACGCCGACGAACTCCCAAACTGATTTTTCCGGCGAAATAAAGGCACTTTCTTCCGATTTTTACAAAGTGTTGAAATTTAAAAAAGGCGATTACGTTTACTTACCGGATGAAAAATGCGATAAAGTTTACTTCTTGGAAGAAGGCAGAGTTATCACCGGTGCGTTTTCGGACGAAGGCAAGATGATGGTAAAAATACCCGTAGTGCCCGGTAATTTTTTCGGAGAGACCGGACTTATCGGCAGAGAAATCCAAGATGATTTTGCGATGGCAAAAGGCGAGGCAACGGTTTGGGTTTTTGAATTAAGCAACCTCCGCCGCATTCTGCAAAGCAATCCGAATTTGTATTTGCACTTGATTAACAGCATCGGTCGGCGTTTGATAAAAACCGAAAAGCGATTGGAGAGTATGGTGTTTAAAAACTCCCGCGCCCGCATTATCGAGTTTTTGTACAATTTGGCAAAAGAACAGGGTCAGCGTGTGGGTTACGAAACTTTGGTGCGCAACTTTTTCACGCATCAGGAAATCGCTGACCTCACCGGAACAAGCCGGCAAACCGTGACCACGACACTGAACGAACTGCGCAATAATAACGTTATTACTTTTAATCGCCGGCGTTTGTTGGTGAGAGATTTGGGCGGACTTTTTGAAGCCATCTCATAGTTGTTTACGTTAAAATTAACATTTAATCAGCAATTTACTGCATTTTACATCGTTTTATGTACACAAACAAGCAAAGTCCCTTTTGTATTAACAAAAAAAAATTGTTAAAAAAAAACTGAAATTTGTGTTCGTTTTCGATTTTTTTGTTAATTTTGCGACAGATTAATGATTAAAACGGTTCAGTAATATTTCGACAACCTCCGAAAATTATTGAATTACAAGATATTTAAGAATTGGTTTTTTGGGGTTATTGAGTCGGCTTCCTCTCGGAAGTCGGCTCTCTTTTTTTTGATAGAATTGGAGGATTTTTCTTTGCTTTTACTTTACATACAGAAACCGACATCCGATAAACAAAAAAGGTGTTGTGAATTTGATTTCACAACACCTTTTTTGTTTTTTACCTGTAACAATTTCTACGCCGCCGCTTCTTCCGTTTCTAAGATACCCAAACGGTGCATTGCCCGCTCGGAGGCGGTTTGCTCCGCTGATTTTTTATTGAAATCATCCGCCATGGCGAGTTTTTCCCCGTCCACGAGCACGGCAACTTTAAACCGGTCGCGCTTTTCAAATTTATAACGCGCCATCAATTTGTAACTGACCGTTTGCCCGTTTTTCTGACAATGCTCCAGCAGTTGACTTTTGTAGTTGTCGTCGTAGCTTTCCAACTCATGCACGTTCACGTAGTTGCGCAGAATACGCTTGACGATGTACTTTTTGGTGCGTTTGTAGCCGCGTTCCAAATACACCGCACCGACGAGGGCTTCCACGGCATTGCCGAGCATAGAGCGGCTGAGGCGGGTCTGATTGAACTCCGTGAGTATCAAATCCATCCCCATTTTTTCGCCGATTTTGTTGAGCGAAGACCGTTTGACGATTTTAGACCGCATTTTGGTCAGAAAACCCTCGTCCGCACCGGGATATTTTTTAAACAGATATTCAGCGACTATCGTACCGAGAATAGCGTCGCCGAGGTACTCTAAGCGTTCGTTATTCTGGGTGTAGTAGTCATTCTCCGACACATTTGATTTGTGTGAAAAGGCGAGTTTGAAAATACCTAAATTGACGGGCGTAAAGCCGATGAGCGGGCGTACCCGCGCACAAAACTCTTTTTCGTCGGAAAAAAAGCGGTTGTAAACTTTGCGAAAAACTTTGATTAGAAACACGTATTACTCCGGTTCGTTAAAAAAATTGTTACAGAAAAATCGAAAAAGCCGTGAGTTTGCAGGTGATATGCACGCCACGGTTTTGCCGCCGGGTAAGTCCTGCGGTAAAGTCGATTTCGTATGTTTTCTCTCAGAATGCGCCGCACGGAGACAAAAATCGCACAAACAACTTTTGCACAGCGGTCGGTAAAAGGGAGTGAAAGTCAAAAGACTTTCGTTTTTGAATTTCGAATCGGTGTAAGCTAAATCGGAAAGCTGCTAAACGGATAGCAGAGGCGGGAGAAATAAATTTTTGTCTTGTTGTGTCTGTATAAGATTATGCAACAGGACAAAAATCATTTTCAAAATCCAAACGATTTATCATTTACCTTTTCAAAAAAACAGTACCGTACAGCAAAAAATCTTTGGATTTTTTGCTGTTGAAAAGTTTAAGAGTTTAGTTGTTTAGCGGGCATACCTTGCTTAAACTTTTAAACGCTTAAGCTCTTAAACATTCCTTAGTGTATCATTCTCAAATAATCGCGGCAAAATCCGCGCTTGCCGAAAGTCTAAGAAAACTTTCGTATATTTTTACTCCGTAAATTCTTTAAAAATCACCGTGGAGTTATGTCCGCCGAAGCCGAAACCGTTGTTCATTGCGGTGCGCACTTTACGTTCCTGTGCTTGATTCAGCGTCAAATTTAATTTTTCGTCAATGTCTGCGTCGGGGTTGCTGTGATTGATGGTCGGCGGTATAAAATTATCGTTGATGGCGATGATGCAGGCAATACCTTCAATCGCACCCGCCGCGCCCAGCAGGTGACCGGTCATACTTTTGGTCGAGCTGATGTTCAAATCGTAAGCATGCTCACCGAATACCTCTTTAATAGCCGTCAACTCGGCAATATCACCCAACGGCGTAGAAGTACCGTGTACGTTGATGTAGTCGATGTCTTCGGGCTGCATTCCGGCTTCTTCGAGCGCGATATTCATCACACGGATGACGCCCTCCCCTTCCGGATGCGGTGCCGTAATGTGGTGTGCATCGGCGGTCGCGCCGGTGCCGACTACCTCGGCGTAAATTTTTGCGCCGCGTGCTTTGGCATGTTCGAGGCTTTCCAAAATGAGCGTACCTGCGCCTTCTCCCATCACAAAACCGTCGCGCTCCGCATCGAAAGGTCGGGAGGCGGTAGCGGGGTCGTCGTTGCGTTGGCTGAGGGCTTTCATATTTCCGAAAGCACCGATGGCGACTTTGGTAACGCCGGCTTCCGCGCCGCCCGTCACGATGATGTCATTGCGCCCGAGGCGGATATTGTCGAAAGCAACACCGATGGCGTGATTACCGGTGGCACAGGCTGATACAGGTGCAAAATTTATGCCGCCGAAGCCGTGTTGTATCGAAATGTGACCGGCGGCGATGTTGCTGATCATTTTCGGTATCATAAAAGGATTGTAGCGCGGGGTGCCGTCGCCGTTGGTAAAATCCTCGATTTCTTTTTCCAGAGAACGCAAACCGCCGATACCCGAGCCGTACACGACGCCGATGCGGGTGTAGTCCGAGTTTTCGGGATTGATGCCCGCGTCTTCGATGGCTTCCGCTGCGGAGTACAGCGCATAGATGCTGTACAGATCGAGGCGGCGGGTTTCTTTTCTGTCCAAACGTTGAGTCGAGTCAAAATCTTTCACCTCACAGGCAAATTGTGTCTTAAATTTTTCGGCATCGAAGCGCGTGATTTCACCAGCACCGCTGACTCCTTTGCGCAGGGCTGCGCGATATTCTTCGACATTATTTGCGATGGGATTAACGGTGCCCATACCGGTGATAACAACTCTTTTCATACGTTACTTTGGTGCTGTTTTTTGTTTTTAACAATCGGAAACGCAGTCAATCGGCTTTCCGGTTGCAAAGATAGCAATTATTCGACGGCAACCTAAAGCCGACGAAGCTAAAATTTACGACTGCGACAAAAGCCAAAAAGGGTGCGCCCGAAGCCACACCCTTTTTGATTTTATGTAAGAAAATTACGCTGCCGTTGCCTCTTCGAGGTACGTCACCGCATGACCTACAGTTTGAATATTCTCTGCTTTTTCATCAGGAATTGAGATGTCGAATTCTTTTTCGAATTCCATGATCAATTCTACCGTATCAAGCGAGTCAGCACCCAAATCGTTGGTGAAGCTTGCCTCGGGTGTCACTTCTGATTCATCGACACCGAGTTTGTCAACGATGATTTTGGTTACTTTTGCTGCAATATCGGACATAGTCTCTTTACTTTAGTTTTGAAAAAAAAATTTCTGCAAAGAACGTCAATACCTTTCGTTAATTCAAAGGTTTTTTCGTGTTTTTTATTCACCTTTTTACTAAAATGCTAAAAATCAAACTATTACAAAATATTTTATCTTTAAAGCAAAGTACGCACGCTCCGATTTT
>JAHDCG010000187.1:7340-8535 GCA_020629965.1 Saprospiraceae bacterium
CTCCCCTCTCCTGCCCGTTTCGATGACTTCCATATCTTTAATATCGCCCGCGTCGAGGGTAAAGCGCACCATGGTTTTGACCTGATGAAAACCGTGATTGCCCGCCGCACCGGGGTTGACGTGCAGCAGATTGTGTCTCTTGTCCGGCATTATTTTTAAAATATGCGAATGCCCGCAGATGAAGAGCTTCGGTCGCACGTCCTGTATAATTGCGCGTACCCTCGGTTTGTACCGCCCCGGATAGCCGCCGATGTGCGTCATATAGACCTGCACGCCCGCGCACTCGAAGTGCAAATCCAAAGGAAAGGCTCGTCGCACCTCGGCATTGTCGATATTGCCGTACACGGCGCGAAAGGGCTTAAAAGCCTCCAAAGTATCGGCTACGGCAATGTCGCCGATGTCACCGGCGTGCCAGATTTCGTCGCACTCTTCAAAGTATTTGAAAACAGCTTCATCGAGGTGGGAATGGGTGTCGGAGAGGAGACCGATGCGCATGAGAGAAAGGGTTGTAAAGGTTGAGAGGTTGTAAGGTCGGGGAGTTGAGCCAAATTTGTTTTCGAAGGCAAAAGTATCGTTTTTTCTTTTGCGGGTAATAAAAAAGTGAACGCCGTGTGGTACGACGTTCACTCTTTTTCTGACGAAGTAATTAATTTCGAGAATCTAATCAGACGTGACAAGATTTCCGGTTGAAGATATTAAAGCAACGGCTTATACACAAAGCACGAAACAGTCTAACATCTAAAATCTAAAATCTCTACTCCAAAATGACCTTCTGCGTAATAATTCCGTCTGCCGTAGTCACTTTAGCAAAGTAAATACCACTTACCAAACCGGCGCGACTCACACGCAAAGTATTGGTGTTCAAGCTGTTGTAAGTTGCCGCTGCACGACCGCTGAAGTCGAACAAAGTCACGTTTTCCATTTTCAGAGCAGCGTCGATGCTGATGGTGAAATCACCCGCCGTCGGGTTAGGAATAACCTGCAGATTTACTTCATTTGCATTCAGAATGTCTTCCGTGCTTGTTTCGATGTTTTCCAAATCCAATGCTACAAAAGCACGCGGCACGAAGTAACCGAAAACAGAATCAAGGTAAGTGTTCATTTTCTCAACAGACATATCCTGATTGTTGATGCTGTTGATAACGTGGAAGTTACACTGCTCCAAAGGTGCGCCGTCGGGGCAGCTCGGGTGTGC
>JAHDCG010000040.1:0-9739 GCA_020629965.1 Saprospiraceae bacterium
TACGATTTACGATTTACGATTTACGATTTACGATTTACGATTTACGAAAAATACGTTTTTAAATTTAGAATGTGACTCTATATTTAAAAACGTATCAAACAATTTTCAAACGACTCAACAATTCTAACCACCTCAAACCACTCAAACAACATTTCAGCATAATGAGCAATAACCTATACGACAACTTTCGTAAAAACGGAAGTAATATGCGACAACAACCGAGCGACCGTGCTTGGAAACGTCTCGAAAATCGCCTCGACGGCAGCGCAGGTGTGCAGCGCACCCTGACCGGGCGTTGGTGGTTGATGGCGGCTTCGGTGGCGATTATGGTAGCGGCGACGGCGGGTTTGATTCTGTTTACCGAGACAAGTTCGCAACAAACCGCGCAGGCTAACGGCAAAACGTTTTTTGTCAGCGAAGACTTAGTCTATACCGATACCGACGTACAACAATACGCGGCGGTGCAACTGCAAAAACGCATGGAAAGCGCGGATTGGCAGCCGATAAACGAAGGCAAAGCGGGGCAGAAATTGGTCGCCGTGCGCGTCAATCAAAGCCCGAGTCGGGCAAGCAAGCCGCAACCGCAAATTGCCCGGGCAAAGGCGGAAACGACCGAAGAAGTCGCCCGTGTTGCTCCCGTGCAGCAGTCCGCCCGCACCGGCGGCAGACCGAAACCGAATGCTTACGCCGACTATCAACGCCTGCCCGGCACTTGGATTACAACGACTGCCGACGGCGAAGAAATTACCGAAATATGGCAGCAGCACAGCGGCATGGAATTAACCAACGCCGGCAGTCCCGCCGTTACCGCGCGCATGCCGCTCATTATCGGTCTGCAATGTTACTCGACGATGTGCGATTTAAAAATGGTGCTAAATCAAACCGGCGCGACCCAACTTTACGCTTTGACGGAAAAAACGGAGAATAAATTTGAATTTTGGTCGGAAGGAAAGGGTTTTCCGGAAACGGTGACGCTGCAATTTTTCGGGGAGAAAACCGCTCGGTTTATCATTGAGGGCGGCAAACCCGGCAGTACGCAACGCAAATATTTAGAGGACAGCGGTTTTGTTTTTCAGAAAAACGGAAGTGCGGTGCGGACGATGAAAAAGCAATAAGAGTCTTTTTGTCAAAAATAAAAAAATCCCGTAAGTTGCCTCGGCAATTTACGGGATTTTGTTTACCCACCTACAAGTGCCGACGGCACGAAACACTTCAGCCCGGTCTGCTTCTCAAAGTACGTGAGTGTCGGGAACGTATCGGGAATAAAGCGGAAACTAAAATTCAAATCAACCGCAGCAACCAAAACACTGCAACCACCAGTAAAATAAACTCCAAAAAATTACCCAAAAATCGAATTTTCACCTTTAGATTTATCGCCGTAATCAAAGCCAAAGCAAACGCCAGACCCGTCACAAAATAAACCGACTGCGCCGTGCTGCCCTCGGTCATTTCCGGAAAAGACAAATTAGTCGCTTTCAGCAAAATATTACGCAGCAACCAAGCCGCCGCCGTGCCGCCGAGTATCGTAGCAATTCCGCTCAGCCACAACCAAAAAAATCCGATGTCTGCATCCGAACGGTACAGACTGCGCAATACCCCGCCGTGTACCAGCCACAGCACGAAAAGCGACAGCCCGATAACGATTTTTCCGACCACTCCCGGTATCGCATTTTGCAAAAAATAACCGACAATCTGCGCCGAAACCAGACCGATTGCCGTCAGAGTAATGCCGAAAAGAACGGCGCGAAACAGAAGAGAAATTTCGGATTTTGTCATTTTACGGAAGTGTTTTTATTCCTCCGCAAAGAACAAAATAAAATGCCGGTTTTAAAACAAAACCGGCATTTTTCCGTGGGTTATTTATTCAATTTCGTCAGCTCCATGTAGCCCGACAGTTTGCCGTTGCGGCGCGTTTCCTGCTTGACCGCCCCGACACCGCGCGCCAGCCAATCCGTAACTTGCGAGCTGCTCGTCGCCCCCATCACCGTCGAAGCCAAATCATACTCCACCTGAATGGTCTCGAAAGTACCGGCCGGCACGGTTATCTGCTTTTTGGCGACTACGCGGCGATTCGTAATATTGACTTCTCCTTTCATTTTCATCACGCCCATGTCTATCGAAAATGTAACCTGTGCATCCTCTAATTTATCTCCGACTGACACATCGCGCGGAAAGATAATCGGGCTGCCGCTCATTTCCATATCGGCTTCCGCGCCCATCGACTCCGTAAGTTCCCGCAGCATATCGTTCATGTCAAAACGGTAGCTGTCGCCTTCACAGATGTATTCGATTTGCAGGTCGGATTGCACTTCGTCTCCTTTTTTATCCGCAATATCCGTCTCTACCACGGCCGTAGATACGCCGCCGTCGGTGGTGACGGACACGATTTTTCCGGAAGTGACGCCTTCGACTTTTCCTTTTTTGTTGTAATTCGTTTGCTCGTAACTCATGCCCTCGGTGAAAGGCAACCAACCGTCCGCGCAGGATTGTGCACTGAGATTAGTAAAAATAAAGGTGGCTAAAAAAGCGAAAATTAAATTTTTCATGGTTTGCAAGTTTTTTAGTTTGGATAACGAGTTGCATCTGTCGATACCTCCAGGGTGACTCGAAGTCACCTTTTGAGTATTCGGCAATTTGCGGGTCGATTAAACCCGTTATTTTAGTTTTTAAAAATAAAATCGACGGGATTGATACCGCCCGTGAAGGAAGAAATTTCCGAACCGTCATTCGCGTTGTAGCGATAAATCGTCGCCGGCTGACCGTCCTCCGTCGCTTCTGCGGCGTACAGAAAACCCTCCTCCGGGTCGATGGTCATTATCGCAAAATTTCGGTCGATAAATACTTCCGTCTCTCGGTTAGTACTCTCAACCGGCTGCCGGTAAACTTTTTCGTCCGAAATATAAAATAAAAATTGTTTATCATTGGAAATCAGCAGGTTACGCGCCCCGGGCGGCAGAGTAATTGCGAAGTCCTGCGTCCGATTGCGCAGCAAAATCAAAGCTCCCGGCGCGTCTTCAGTCGCTGTATCCGTAAGGCCCCTGCACAAAATCCAAATCACGCCCGCGCTTTGCTCTACGATTTCCGTCGGATTGGGAAACAGCAAAACGGAGTCGCCGAGCAAAGTATCCGCCGTGGTATTTATCAGCGTCAGAGTAGAATCCAAGCCGTCGCTTTCGCCGTTGGGCAAGTATAAAATATTACCGGATTGTAAAGGTCTGTTCCTTGTTTTTTTGACGGTCAAAACAGTTTCCGCGCTGCCGATTGTGTCGATTTTTGTCACAAAACTGCTGTCACCCGTCGCATCCGTGCCGTGTGCGAGATAGATTTCCGTTTCGTTTTCAATAACCAAGTGACGCGGCTCGTCAAAGGCGGAAAGTATGCGTGTTTCGGTCAAAAAATTGACATCGGCAAGTGTGATTTCATTTTCACTTTCGTGCAAAAACCACAAAAAATTATCACTGATATTTCCTCCCGACAAACCCGCCGCCAACGGATTTTCGTTAACGATTTGATAGACATTTTGGCTGACGGTATTTGTCAATTTATCAAAATAAGTCAGACTGCCGGCATTATTCACGTCGCCCGCATTCAGCACATAAACACCGCTTAAAAGAGTCTGCCGCTCGCCCGGAAAAGCATCGCTCAGCGGCCCGTCTTTTTTGCAGGCGACAAAAAATAAAATAAGAGCAAATAATAAAAAAAGGCGATTCATCACGGTGAGTTACATTTCTTGATATTAAATAAAATTACACTTCGACACAATCCGAAAACATAATAAAATCCGGAATAGCCAATCGACTGAAGTCGATGCTACGGTGCGGGTTAAACCTCCCCTTCTCAAAAAGTGCCGACGGCACGAAACACATCAGCCCGGTACGTTAGTGCCGGGGAATTCACAGCATCAATAAACCACCACCCTTCCCCCGTCATAAAAATAAATCCCCGCCGCCAAATTCGGCAAAACAAAACGCTCCTCCTCCGTCGCAAAAACCAAACGACCGTACATATCGAACAACCGCAACGCCCCCGTCACCCGCACCGCCTCTCCAGCTCGCACCGGGTTAGGAAAAAACGTAATCACCTCATTATCAACAACTTCCGACACCGACACATCATCATTCGCATGAATAACGCCTACCGCATCCAAGTCAAAGCCACCCGACGGAAACGCCGTCGGATAAGGGTCGATGACCGCATTACCCGCCGCGTCGTAGGTCGCAAACTCCGGGTCGTTCGTTCCGACCACATCTATCAGACGCACGTGCGTCACATTTTGCACATCTAAAAATGCCGAGTCCGCCACCTCCGCCAAGTCGAAGGGCACCCCGAAACCGCCGTAATATTTGCCCGCTAAATTATGAATTTTCGTCGCATCCAGAGTTCCGAAACTGCCGATGCCCTCCACGGCATCCGTCAAAGAAACCGCCGGAAAGCGCACAAAATTTTCGCCGTCGCTGCTGACCTCGACAAAAGCCAATTCCAAAAAATCGCCCTGCGGAGAGCCGAAACCGTTTTCAAAAACCGCAAAATCCGCCCCCTCTCCGTCCCGAACAGCCGGCTCGAAAGTCAAGGTTGCCGTGCCGCCGTCACCGAGGCTCGTCGTTTGATTATCGCTCGTCCCGTTGCCCGCTTCCGCAAAGCCCGCGCCCGCCGTTGCCCCGCCGGGGTCGGTAATATCGAGCGGCCCGCGCGTCACCACACAGTCCGTTCCCCACCCGACAAACAACGGACTCGCCGCCGGGATTGCCGTCGAATTTTCCTCCCCCGCCTGCGGTGCGTATTGCGCGAGCAGAGAAAAATTAAATATAAACAAGACCAAAAAACACCCGAAATATTTCATGAAAAATAATTTAATCCAAAAGAAAACACAGCCCTGCAAGTGCCAACGGCACGAAACACTTCAGCCCGGTACCTAAGTACCGGGTTTTCAAACCCAAAAATTCCATCCCGCAAAAAACGCTCTCTTCCCCCAAAAAATCGAACCTCCGACCGTTAATTTCCCGTCAATTATTTTCCTCCCGTCCGCATTTGGAATGCGGCGAATAAATCTTACTTTTGCGGCAAATCACGGAACGCCTGCAGCGTTCACACAAATAAAATCAAGTAAAATAAAAACCCGGGTCGTCGGATGTGTTTCACAAAAATTCTCCGCTGACCGCCAACCGTAAAATACATGAATCTTCACGAGTACCAAGGAAAAGAATTATTAAAGTCTTACGACGTAAAAATTCAGGAAGGAAAAGTTGCCGAAACCGTTGAAGGCGCGCTCAAAGCGTACCGCGAAATGAAAGAAGAAACCGGCAGCGAGTGGGCTATCGTCAAAGCACAAATTCACGCCGGCGGTCGCGGTAAAGGCGGCGGAGTAAAGCTCGGTAAAAACGAAGCGGAAGTTAAAGAACACGCCGAAAACATCCTCGGTATGATGCTGAAAACCCCGCAAACGCCCGGCGGCATGGACGGTGAAGGTAAATTGGTCAGAAAAATTTTGATTGCCGAAGATGCTTACCGCCCCGATTTCGATGCCTGTAAAGAATTTTACGTTTCTATCCTCATGGACAGAGCCGCAAAATGCAACGTCATTGTTTACTCGACCGAAGGCGGTATGGACATCGAAAAAGTAGCGGAAGAAACCCCGCACTTGGTACACAAAGAATACGTGGATGCGGAGTTGGGCTTACAAGCATTCCAAACGCGCAAGATTGCTTTTAACCTCGGTTTGAGCGGCAAAGCATTCAAAGAAATGACACGCTTTATCGCGAAATTGTACAAAGCATTCGTCGGCAGTGACGCGTCTTTGTTTGAAATAAACCCTTGCCTGAAAAATGCGCACGACGAAATCGTTGCCGTGGATTGCAAGGTTTCTTTGGATGAAAACGCCCTCTACCGCCACAAGGATTTGGCGGCAATGCGCGATACTTCGGAAGAAGACGCGACCGAAGTAGAAGCACAAAGCTACGGTCTCAATTTCGTCAACCTCGACGGCAACGTAGGCTGCATGGTCAACGGCGCGGGCTTGGCAATGGCAACGATGGACATCATCAAGCTCAGCGGCGGTGAGCCTGCCAACTTCCTCGACGTAGGCGGTACGGCAGACGCGGCGCGGGTAGAGCAGGCCTTCCGCATCATCCTCCGCGACCCGGAAGTAAAAGCGATTTTGATTAACATCTTCGGCGGTATCGTCCGTTGCGACCGCGTGGCGCAGGGTGTCATCGACGCGTACAAAAACATGGGCAACATCGAAGTGCCGATTATCGTACGCCTGCAAGGTACCAACGCCGACATCGCCAAAAAACTCATCGACGAAAGCGGTTTGGAAGTGAAATCCGCTACGCTCCTGCAGGAAGCTGCGGACAGAGTGAAGGAAGTGTTGGCTTAGTTGTCGGTTGTCGGTTGCCCGTTCGCTCGACTCTTCGGATAATTCCGACTTTCAACTGACTCAACTAACCTATTCGCTTTAGATTTACCTGCTGAAAAAAGCCTCTTCGTGTTACACGGAGAGGCTTTTTTAGTTGACGTCGGACGAAAAAGACGACTGTTAGTTTTAAAAAAACGACTCAAACAATTCCAACCATTCAAACGACTCTAACCACTCAAACAGTTTCCAACCACTCAAACAAATTCCGACATTTGCAAGCGAAATTCCGATTTTCTCCCTACATTCACCAAAAATTTTAAATCACTCAAGGCTAAACATGAAAAATTTACTCCTTTTCTCACTTTTTTCCCTCCCCTTTTTACTGTTTGCGCAAAAGTCGGAATACAATTTCGGTAAAGTACCGGCGGAAATTCTGCAGATGACTGATTTTCCCGCCGATACCGCAGCGGCGGCGGTCGTTTTGGAAGACTACGGCGATTTGCGTGTCGTGCCGCAAGGTCAATCTTACGTGCAGGAATTTCGGCGTTTCAGCCGCACCAAAATTTTAACGCGGGCGGGCTTAGACCGTGCGGATATTAGCATACCATATTATCATCGCAACGGCGTCGAGCGTATCGGCGAAATTCGGGCGGTCATTACTTTGCCCGGTCGCCAAACGTACACTTTGGAAAAAGACGATTTTTTTACGGAACAACTGTCCGATTATTGGTCGATGAAGAAAATTGCGCTGCCGAATGCGGCCGTCGGGGCGGTCATTGATTTGTATTACGAGCTGTATTCCGACCGTTTTGTCGAGCTGCGCGAATGGGAATTTCAGACCGACATACCGACCGTCAAAAGCGAACTGACCGTAGATTTCGACCCGCATTTCAGTTATTTGTATTTGTTTCAGGGCTTTGATAACATGCAAAAGAAAGACGAAGACGGAAAAACCATCGTAACAGACGGCGAGACGACGGCGATTTTGGACCAAAAAAAATTCACGGTAAATAACGTGCCCGCTCTGCGCCCCGAGCCTTTTATTACGACTTTAGACGATTATCGCCTGCGCATTCGCTTTCAGTGCAGCGAGTTTTTTCGGAATGACGGCATCAAAACGCAGGTGCTTTCCGATTGGGAGTCGGTCGGCGGCGAAATGTTTTATGCCGTTTCGTTCGGTCAGCAATACACCAAGAAAAACAACTGCGGTAAGGTATTGAAAGCCGCCGAAGGCATCCTTTCCGCCGAGATGCCGCCCAAGAAAAAAGCGATTGCGCTGTACGATTTTGTCAATCAAAATGTGCCGACGGCAAATCTGCGCAGCATGACCGTCCGCAAGTCGCTCAACGATGCTTTTGAGAAAAAATCCGCTACGCTTTCCGAAAAAAATCTGATGTTGGTCGCCCTGTTGCAAGAAGCCGAAATCGACGCGGCACCGATGTTGGTTTCGACGCGGGGTCACGGTGCACCGATGCCCGATTATGCCATCGTTGACCAATTTAACCATACGATTGTTTATGCGGAAATCGACGGAAAGCCTTATTTTATCGAGACAGGCGACGACCTGCGCCCCTTTGGCGAGTTGGCCGCGCACAGTATGAACCGCTCGGGCTTTTTGATTAAAAAGAAGGCTTACGCGTGGAAAGAAATCAAACCGAAGAAAAGCAAAAAGATGTACTTGGCGGATTTTGCGCTGACCGAAACGGGTGAAATACCCGGCAAAATTACGGCGAGTTACACCGGACAGGCTGCCGCCGCCGCCCGCTACGATTGGCTGAAAAATACGGAAGATAAGCGTGTCGGTTTTTTGGCGGACTCGGAAACGGATTTACCGACCGAAAACCTCAGCGCGGAAAATGAAACGGATTTCGGTAAGCATTTTAAAGTCACGGCAGAATGCAATTTCACGGAATTTGCGCAAAGCACCGACAGCCTGTTGTACTTCAATCCGCTGCTGCTCACCGACTACCGCGACAATCCTTTCAAATCCGAAAAACGCCGCTACGACATCGACTACCCCTACCCTTTTGCGCAGCAGCTTGTCGTCAATTTCAAATACGACGCAGAGACTTACGCGGTAGAAGAATTGCCCGAATCACAACGTTTTTCTTTGGATAACCAAGGCGCATCCGTCATGTTTGCCGCCGCCGAAAAAGCCCCCGGTTGGATTCAGTTGAACTACTCCTTGAATGTCAACCAAACTCGTTTTGCACCTTATAATTACGAAGCCGTCCGCTCCTTTTTTGAACGTAACGCGGAGAAAGCAGGAGAACAGGTGGTTTTGAGAAAACTTTGAGTTGGTTGATGGTTGATAGTTGATGGTTGATAGATGCGGGGAATGACCTGAGTATGGTTTTATCTTCGGAACCGATTGGTTGCATTTTATAAAAAAAGCAAAAAATCAGTATCAATCTTAAAAAATCATAACCCGTCAGCGTAAAATAAAAAAGACATTCCGAAAGCAAAACTGCTTCCGAAATGTCTTTTTTTTTTCTCAACCTCACAACACCCCAACCTCTCAACCTCCTAACTTCCCGACCTCTTACTTCACTTTCCGCAACACTCCGTTCACATCTTCCGCCACATACGCATCCGTAAAGCCGCGTTGACGTGCCGCATTTAATGCCTGCAAAGCCGAGTCGTAGCTGCCGTAGCCCGTCAGCAACATAATCGTAAACTGACCTTTGAATTGCTCCGCGATTTGCCCTAAATCGGCTACCGAGTTGCGGTCGAATGATTTTTTCGGATTGCTGTACGCGCCGAGACGCACCACGTAGCGGGCTTTCGGGCTGCCGTAGTTTCCGCCCGCATTCGGGTTATAGCCGCCGGTGTTTCCGCCGCTGACCGTGCCGCCCGTATTGGTCGAAGTACCGATATTGACATTGCCTTCCGTAACCATAAATGCGCCGTCGTAGCCGCGCGCTTTGATACTTTGCGCCGCCGCCCGTGCCTGTTCCGGGGTGGTAAACAGACCGACGCGAATTTTATAAACGTTACCGGCCGGCGCATAGTAAACCGTACCGAGGTCGGCTAAATCGGAAAATTTGCTCAAATCCGCATTGCGATTTGCGCTGACCGCCGCTACCTGTACCGCGTAGCCGCTGCTGACCCCGCCGGTGCCGGGATTGTAACCGCCGCCGGTATTCGGAGTGTAACCGCCGCCGCCCGTAGTCGGGTAGCCGGTATTTCCTCCCCCGGTGTTCGTATTGCCGCCGCTCGGGTAGGTCGTATTGCCACTCGTATTACCGCTGCCGGTATTACCGCTACCGGTGCCGACGTAGCCGCCCGAGGTCGATTGAATGCGTGTCGTACCCAATATACTGCTGTCATTCGTGCTGCCCGTGCGCACACTGCGGTCGGCAGAGAAGAAGCCCGATTTTTCGT
>JAHDCG010000040.1:9839-12065 GCA_020629965.1 Saprospiraceae bacterium
TTCGTGCTGCCCGTGCGCACACTGCGGTCGGCAGAGAAGAAGCCCGATTTTTCGTATTCCAAAGAGTAAGAAGTATTAGGATTTAAGCCGATGATATAATCGCCGTTGCTGTCCGACTCTGCGACCATGACCATACCGTCGGTCGCGCGCGTCGCACGGATGGTGACGTTGGGCAAACCTACGCCGTTGCGCGAGTCGAGGACGCGACCGCCGAAACCCAAAAACTCACCGGGGGCGGTCGTCACGGTGCCGCCGGTCGAAGTGTTGGGGTACGGACTGCCGCCGGTGGTCGTGCCGTTGTTGTTTCCGTTATTGCCGGGACGGGTCGTTCCGTTATTACCGGTACCGGCAGTAGTGTTACCGATGCTGACCAGGCGCACTTTTTGGTCGCGGCTCGCTGCGTTGAGTTTAAAAGTCGATGACCTGTAACCGGTCATGCGCACGGTAGGTGTGCAATCCAAACCGGGTTTAATTTGTACCGAGTACAAGCCGTTGGCATCGGTCAAAAAGACGCCTTCGCCGCAGTCGGAGAAGTCGATGGTCGCGCCCTTAATCGGCTGACCGCGCTCGTCGGTGACGCTGACGACCATGCGGCGCGTCGTCTTTTTCACGCGATAGATGTCGTAGCCGCCTTTGCTGCCGCTGCGGTTAGAGACGAAATATCCCAAATCGGCATCCGTGTCATAGACATAACCGAAATCATCGGCGGGTGAGTTTATCGCCGTGCCCGTATGGTAAATATTCGTGTAGCGTTTGCCCGCTTTTTCTCCCCGAAAAATGTCGTAACCGCCGAAACCGTCGTGCATATCGGAAGCGAAAAACAGAGAATTTCCTTCTTCAAACGGCGTGATTTCGTTGCCTTTGGAATTGATAACGCTGCCGAGATTTTGCGGCGGCGTCCAAGATACTCCCGTGCGCTTAGAGCTGTAAATATCGAAACCGCCGAAACCGTCGGGGCGGTCGGAAGCAAAGTAAAGCGTCTGACCGTCGGCAGACCAGGCGGGGTAGCCGGTAGAATAATCGTCGCCGTTGTAAGGGAAAGCCACGGCTTCGCTGAAGTCTCCTTCGCCTTCCGTAGCAGCGATGTAGAGGTTAAGTTCCATGCCCGTCAGCGGTACGTGTCGAACACCTTCTTCAAAATTATTAGAAGTAAAAGCCACCCATTTGCCGTCGGGCGAGTAAGCAATCGGTCCCTGACCGTACTGATTTTTCAAATCCGAATGCAAAAATGCCGGGGTGCGCAGAAAATCGCTGCCGTCGCGTTCGGTCATAAAAAGTTGGTTGGGCTTTTCGCCTTTTTTCTTTTTATTGCGGTCGTTTTCGCGCTTTAAATCCTGACGCGTGGAGTTGAAGGCCACTTTATTGCCGTACAAAGTCACGCCGTATTCATCGCCGGAGGTATTGATAAATTCGTTGTTGACCTCCGCGCCGGGCGGATTGTTACGATTTTTTTGCGCAAAATCGGCGGAGCGTACCATTTGCTTAGACACCGCCGGGTCATCGGAGGCATACAGTGTAAACTGCTCGCGTGCCGCATCGTACCTGCCGAGTGACATCAGCGTTTTTCCGTAGCGCAGGCGGTGGCGGGGTTCGGGTTTTCCCGTGGCAAAAGCGCGTTTGTAGTATTCCGCCGCTTTGGTCATATCATTGAGCAAACGGTGGCTGTCGGCGATGCGCACGAGTGCCTGCGTGTTATTCGGCTTGCGCTTCAGATATTTTTCATAATATTTGATGGCATCGGGAAAGTCGCGCAGTACATACTGCTTGTTGCCTTTTTTGAGAGAGGATTGGGCGGAAACATTGCCGCAAAAAGCAAGCAACAACGCCAAGAAGGTCAGTTTCAAGAAAAATCTCATAGAAGTTTAAATTTCGGCGACGGGTATTCGAGTAAAACCAAACGGGGGCTTCCGGGTAAAATACTGTCGCGGTTAGTTATCACGGTATGTTCCTAAAATAATCGCTAAGATAAGCATTGTTGGTTAAAATGCTGATTTCTACGGTTTTAAATGTGAAAAGAGGACATACAGCGGGTGTGCGTCCTCTTTTTTGTCAGGAAAAATACCGGTTTTTTGGGAGACTTTTTTGAGATATTAGATGTTAGATTTTAGACGTTAGACTCCCGCGTGACTTTGCTTTTGAGACGTTAGACCTTAGATATTAGACGTTAGACTTCCCGCGTGACTTTGCTTTTGAGACGTTAGACCTTAGATATTAGACGTTAGACTT
>JAHDCG010000040.1:12165-17923 GCA_020629965.1 Saprospiraceae bacterium
TCCCGCGTGACTTTGCTTTTGAGACGTTAGACCTTAGATATTAGACGTTAGACTTCCCGCATGACTTTGCTTTTGAGACGTTAGACTATAGATATTAGATGTTAGACTCCCGCGTGACTTTTCCCCTTACCTCTTTTACCTTTAGCGAAAAAGGAGTCAGGTTAAATTTAGGGATAATTTATGCAAAAATATTGCCCGAGTCTAACATCTAACATCTAAAATCTCCCCTCATTCCAAACCTCCGAAATCAAAACCCTTCACCGCCCGCTCCAAGTCCGCGAAGTCGATATTATTTCCTTCGGCGGCAGCCAAAAAGCGGTTGTTGTAAATCATGGCGATTTGGGATTTGCCGGTTTTGCGGTTGTATTGCATGAAGGCCTTGTTGCCGTCGATTTCGCCGGTGCGCTCGAAGCCGTTGTCATCTTCTTTATCCATTTCCATATTTTGCCAAAAAGCCATGCCCATTAAAGCCGCGCCGAGTCCGCCGGTATCGGTCAGCGTGAAGTGAATGCGTTGGTTGCCCTCCTTGTATTCCGCCTCGGCAATGCTGACTTTCATGCCGCCGAAGCCCGTAGTTTGTCCTTCGGAAGAGGTTTTTTCCATGCCGTTTAACGACTCGGGCAGCATTTTTTTCAACTCCCGAAAGTTGACGATTTCGATTTCTTCTCCGTCGCCGGTTGTAAACTTAACCCCTTCGAGGGCTTTGCTGATTTCGTCGAGGGCAGCCTGCGGTTTGTCTAAGTCGATATTGATTTCGCCGGAAGATTTATTGCCCGCGTCATCGGTAGTCGTGTAGTCGATGTTGACGGAATTTTTGTCTTCTTCGACGGCGGGTTCGCTGCCGCAGCCGATAAATGCGATGAGAGAAAACAGCAAGCACACGGGAAGGAATTGGTTGATTTTCATGATTTTGATTTTAAAGTTTTTAGCGGAATAATGCGATTTCGACGGAAAAAAAACATCGTCATCACATTGCAAAGATATGATAACGATGTTTGAGCCGAATTTTCATTTCGACGGAAGCGTAAAAAGTATCGACTTGAGCCGACGCGGCTTATCTTTGAAAGACGTAGCGAATGCCCAATGCGCCGTAGCCCGCGGTAAATCCGTCGTCAAAATCGCCGATGATAAAAGTCGGCACCCAGTCGGTGGTGATACTAATCGGGGTGTCGGCAAAGGTATATTCCAAGCCCAAATAACCCTGCAACAGTACGTTGAGCGAGTTGAACTCATTGCTCAAAAAGTCATCGTTGAAAGTGTAAAATGCCACTCCGGCACCCACTCCGTAGTAGTAACGCAAACCTTCCAAGCCTTCGATTTCGAGGTCGTTGTGAATGAGATAGGCTGCCGTTGCCGAAAAATAACGCCAACCGCTCGACCCGAGAATGCCGTTGTAATTGCGTCCGCGCGTACCGACGTTGAGTTCTACGCCGTTTTTTTCGCTGAGCATGGTTTTGTAAGAAATCGAGGTCGGAATACCGAAGCGCAGACCGACGGCGCTTTTGTACTCTTGTGCCTGTGCTTGGGCCGCGCAAAAAAGTACGCAGCAAACCGTAAAAATTCTCATCAAGTTTTTCATAAGTCAAAGTTTTAGAAAATGTAAGGTTGAGTTGTCGGGTGTTTGTTCACCGCTAAAGAAAAAAGTAAATCGCCGCTAACTGTTTTTTTGTAATTCTTTTTAAAATAATGCCGTTTTGCCGGCTTCCCCCCGATAATTTATATTTTTGCGCCGCAAAATCCCTCGGCTGTTCTCCCTTCTTTAATTTCGCCGTAAATACACACAAACTAACACACATGGAAATTTTAAAAGCCGTCATTCTCGGCATCATTCAGGGACTGACCGAGTTTTTGCCGGTCAGCAGCAGCGGGCACTTGGAACTCGGAAAGTATTTTATGCAGGACGACAGCCTCGCGGAGGAAAGCATGATGATGACCGTTGTGCTGCACGCGGCAACGGCATTGAGTACCATCATTGTTTTCAGAAAGGATATTGCGGAAATTTTGGGCGGACTTTTTCAATTCAAATACAACGAACAGACGGAATTTTCCCTGAAAATCATCGTCTCTATGATACCCGCCGTGGCGGTCGGTTTGCTGTTTGAAGAAGAAATGGAAGCGTTGTTTGAAAAGAATATTTTGCTCGTCGGCTTTATGCTCATCATTACGGGTCTGCTGCTTTTCCTCGCCGACCGCGCCAAATTGACCGACCGCAAAGTGACCTACAAAAGCGCAATTATCATCGGGATTGCGCAGGCGATTGCCATTTTGCCGGGTATTTCTCGCTCGGGGGCTACGATTTCGACCTCGGTGCTGCTCAATATCGACCGGGGGCGCGCAGCGCGTTTTTCTTTTCTGATGGTCGTGCCTTTGATTTTCGGAAAAATCGCGAAGGATTTGCTGTCCGATGAGTTTACGCTCGTCACTAACTATGCGGAGTTATCGGCGGGTTTTATTGCTGCTTTTCTCACCGGACTTTTTGCCTGTACCTGGATGATTAAAATTGTCAAAAGAAGCAAGTTGAAGTATTTTTCTTACTACTGCTTTTTTGCGGCGGCGGTGGCTATTGGGGCTTGGTTGATGGTTGACGGTTGACGGTTGACGGTTGACGGTTGACGGTTGACGGTTGACGGTTGACGGTAATTTGCTCCCTTTATCGCGTAATGCCGAACGAGCAGTCTAATATCTAACGTCCAACGTCCAACGTCTAAAATCTCGCATCAGACCAAACGTTCCAGCACCGTGCGTATCAGTTTTCCCGTGGTTTTAGCGGGTTGTGCGCTGAAAGTTCCTTGCGCGCGGTTGGCTAAAACAGCGTTGCAGGACAAAGCGCGGTGCCCCAACATCCGTGCCATGCCGTAGATGCCGGCGGTTTCCATTTCAAAATTAGTGATGCGGTGACCGTTGCTTTTCCACCGGCGCAGGGCGTCGAGCATACCTTTATTTTTGACTTTGCCGCGTAATTGCCTACCTTGCGGCGCGTAAAAGCCGGGGCAGGTTGCCGTCATACCGCGCTGCATATCGTGACCGATTTTGTCGGCGAGGGCTTGGCTGTTGCGATAGACGTAGGGCGGTAGCGGCAGCAACGTGGTCAGTTGATTTTCGAGGCTGCGGCGCAGTTCGTTTTCGTTTTCGTCGGGCGGAAAATCGTAGTATAACATCAATCCGCCCAAACCTACGCCGTGGGTAGAGATGAGAAAACTGTCGATTTCGATGTCCGCTTGCAGTGCGCCGGAGGTGCCGATGCGGATAAAATCCAAGATGCGTTTTTCGCTTTTAATTTCGCGGTTTTCTAAGTCGATATTGACCAGAGCATCGAGTTCGGTGAAAACGATGTCGATGTTATCGGTGCCGATGCCGGTGGAAATGACGGAAATGCGCTTGCTGCCCAAACGACCGGTATGCGTGACAAATTCGCGCTTTTGGCGTTTGACTTCTATCTCGTCGAAATATTGGGAGACTTCTCCGACGCGGTCGGGGTCGCCGACGGTGATGACGGTATCGGCGATTTCATCGGGGCGCAGGTGCAGGTGATAGACGCTGCCGTCGGGATTGAGAATGAGTTCGGAGGCGGGGATATTCGGCATGTAGTTTTGTTTTTTATTGAGCGCAGCGAAATCCCGTACCTTGGTCGGAACGCTGATTTTGATAATCTTTTACGCTGATTTTTATGATTCTATATGATTTACGCTGATTTTACCCTTTGAAAATGCAATCGCCAAAGTGGAAAGTCTAACGTCTAATATCTAACATCTTTACTTCTCTAAAAAATACAAATATGAGAAAAATTTACCACCTTTCGACTTGCAATACCTGCAAACGCATTATTAAAGAACTGAATGACGGCGCGGGCTTTGATATGCAGGACATTAAAACCGAAAAAATTACGCCGGCGCAATTGGAAGAAATGCACGCTTTGGCAGGTTCTTACGAGAATTTATTTACCCGTCGCTCGCGGCAGTGGTCTGCGCGTAATTTGAAAGAAAAGACGCTGTCGGAGCAGGATTACCGGGATTTGATTTTGGAAGAATACACGTTTTTGAAGCGTCCGGTCGTTATCGTTGACGAAGAGATTTTTATCGGGAATGCGGGGAAAACGGTGGCGGCGGCTAAGGAGAAGGCGGGGGTTTGAGTGATAATTCTCTCGGCATAATTGCTCTTCCGTATAAAAACACGTATCTTTAAGTCAAAAAATTCAACAGATATGGAAGATTTGATTATACCGGGTGAAATCATAGATAAACTGCACACTTCGCCCTCTGAGTTAGTGATTGATTTTGCGGTTTATCTTTACGATAAAGAAAAAATCTCTATGGGTCAGGCGAAGAGTTTGGCAGGGTTGACGCAACTTGAATTTCAAAAGGAATTAGCTAAAAGAGATGTTTACATCAAGTATGACCTTAATGACCTACGGACGGATTTGGAGAATCTTAAAATTTTAGATTAGTATGCTGGTAGTTTCTGATACATCGCCTGTTACTAATCTAATCCAAACAGGACATCTTTTTATTTTACGTGAATTATTCACAGAAGTAATAATTCCTAAGACAGTTTTTGAAGAGCTTTGTCGTTCAGCAGGACATAAAGACATACTTGAGAGTAGTCAATGGATTAAAGTAAAAACGGTTGTCGATATTGTAAATGTCGAATTACTTAAAAAAGACTTAGACCCCGGTGAAGCGGAAGCTATTGTCCTCGCCAAAGAATTAAAATCTGACATTTTAATAATTGACGAGAGAAAGGGAAGAAATACAGCAATTAATTACGGATTGAGAATCACGGGATTGTTAGGCGTAATAATCAAAGCAAAGAAGAAAGGATTGATTTCAGAACTGAAACCCCTTTTAGATAAGCTCATAAACGAAGTGAATTTTAGAGTTAGCGAGAAATTGTACAATCAAGTTTTGCATGAAGTGAATGAGTGATTAATCTCTTGCTATGATATTTGAATTAGTACCGCAATAAAATCAACAAGAGGTAAACGGACAACAACCCGTTTACCTCTTTTGCTTCCACCAAACCGTCCACCAAACACCAACCAATCTTACCTCACCAGCGTCAAATCCCCCGCAAAAACCTCCGTCTCTCCGTCGATAAACAGTATCTCCGCCTGATAAACGTACACTCCCGTTTCCGCTTTTCTACCGTTAAAATAACCGTCCCAGCCTCGGGTCATGTCACCCGATTGCATGTCGCTTGCCGTATAGACCAAGCCGCCGTAGCGATTGTAAATGCGGAAGGAAACGACCGCCTCTACTCCCCTTTCGCCAAACATTAAATAGCGGTCGTTAATGCCGTCGTCGTTCGGGCTGAAAGCATCCGGAAAGAAGACAAAGCGGGCGCGGTTGACCATAATTTCAACGCTTGCCTCGGCGGTACACTGTGTCACCGTATCGCGGGCAAAAACGGAATACAGCGTCGTGCCGGTCGGCTGCACGGTGATACTTTCACACTGCTCGGGCAGACAATCCGGAGGTAAAATATCGCTGCTCGTCCAAGTGTAAACTACATTTTCGTTGGCGGATTGCGGGTCGAGTTCTAAGGTTTCGCCCAAAATGACCGTGCGATTTTCGCCTAAATCGACCAACAACTCGGGCGGCGGCAAAATCGAGAAATCGAAATTTCTGACGCAGCCCAACGCGTCTTCTACCGTAAATTCATACGCGCCCGCCGCCAAGTTCAAAAAAGTATCCGCCGTCACAAAACTCTGACTGTCAACGGAATAGACGTAGGGTTCTTCTCCGCCGGTTACACTCTCGAC
>JAHDCG010000040.1:18023-44032 GCA_020629965.1 Saprospiraceae bacterium
GTCGCTTGAGCCGTTGCCGTACAGCCGCTCACATCGGTCACGGTGACGGTGTAAGTCCCCGCCGGTTTGTCGCTGATGTCCGCTGTATTTTCGCCGCTGCTCCACGCAAAACTCATCGGTGTACCCGTTGCCGACGCGCTGAGACTGCCGTCGTTACCGTTGAAGCAACTGACATTTTGATTGACGCTCGCCGTCAAAATAATTTCTTCGGGCTGCTCGACGAGGTAGGTTGCCGTTGCCTCGCAGCCGTTGCCGTCCGTGATAGTTACCGCGTATTCGCCCGCACACAAGTCGTCGATAGTCTCGACGGTCGCGCCGGTATTCCACGCGTAGGTATAAAAGGGCGTACCGCCCGCGCCGCCGACCGTGATTTGCCCGTCGCATTCCCCGAAACAGGACGCATTGACCAAGCTTACCTGCTCGACCGTCAAAGGCGCGGGTTCGGTGACGACGGCTTGAAAAATCGTATCCGTCATGGCATCGGCTACCGTAATACTGTAAGTGCCGGCGGGTAAGTCGCTGAAAATCACGTCTTCATTCTCCGCCGCAATCATGCCGTTGCCGTCTAAATTACCGCCGACCGCTTCCCATTGATACACGTAAGGAGCCGTGCCGCCTTCGACAAAAAAGCTGACCGTGCCGTCGGTGTCTCCGTTACAAAGCACCGCGCCGTCAGTCACGGTCGGGGTGACAAATTCGATAAAAGGCATGTCAAAACACAAGAAATCTTCGCAGCCCGTGTCGTCACTGACGGTCACACAGTAATTCTGCCCGCCGAGTAAAGTCGTCGGGTCGGGAATATCGAGACCGTTGGACCATGTGTAAGTATAATTTCCGTCGCCGCCGACCGCCGTTATCAGCGCCGCGCCGTCCGGTTCTTCTTCTCCGCTCGCGGGGTCGATAATTTCAAAGTCAATAATCAATTCTTCCAAAACCGTCAAATCCGTATTGATTATCTGCGTGCAGCCGCCGCCGATGGGCAGGGTATCACTAAAAAATCCCGACATGTCGTAAATATTGCCCGCCACATTCACAAAATCGCCGGCGCAAATCACCTCGGTGTTGGTCGTTTCGGGCGTATTATTTCCCGCATCGGTAATCGTCAAATCAAAATAACCGGGGTCATTAAACGAAATGCCGTCGATGAGGATGTAGTAAATACCGTCGGGGTCTAAACAAGATACCTCCACGCTTTCATTGTCGCCGTCGTCGGGTGTCCACTGCGAAATTTTCTCGTCAAACGGTCCGGCACATGTACCCGACTCCGACTCAAAAACCGCAATTTGCAAGCTGAAAGGGTCGAGCGGGTCGGTCACGCCGTCGATGAAAATATGACCGGTCGGCGGGGGCGTAAATTGCAGCCACACGCCGTTTTGCGAAGTAAAATTATCGGGCGTCAAATCGCCGCTGCCGGTCGCGCATTGCGTACCGAGCAATTCGGGCAACGTAATCGACCCGGCGAGCGGCACCGTGCCCATATCGAGGGCATCGCACAGCAAATCGGGTGCCTGCTCAAAGGGTTCGGCTTCCACAGTCAGTCCGAAATTCCCCTCCAAAGGCTGCGAACCGACCGCCGCGCCGTCAATCATAATGTAGTAAGTCGTATTCGCCGTCAGGCAGCTAATCGGATAAATCTCGTCGGGCGTACTAAAGCCCGTAATGTTTTGAATAAAGCCGAAATCACCGTCGCAAGTACCGTCCAAGGCTTCAAAAATACCGAGTTGCAGCAAAAAAGGTCCGTCGTCATTGGCACTACCCGGGTTACTGAAAGCAGAAACCACCGCGCGGCTGATGTCTTCGTCACCGGTCGTAAAGGTAAACCACACGCCGCGTTCGTTGCACTGCACGCCGCCGTCAAAATCGCAGGGATTGATGTCGCCGACATTATCTGCACAAAAATTAGAAAAAGCCGTGACCGAAGCATCGCCGAGCGTATTTCCGAGGTTCAGCTCGCCGAAGTCGATTGCATCGCACATCATGTTGTTAGGCGCGTCATTGGGCAGACCGGAAAAATCGACCGTAAAATCCAAAGTCCCGCTCGACTCGCCGCCGCCGGGAATGGTCATGGTATAATCCGCCGAGGGCGTGGTCGGCAAAGGAAAATCTTCGCAAATTTGCTCCGTGCAATCGCGTGAAATCGAGCAAGGCACTATCCCGTCATTTTCATAAACTTCGAAACAAACATTGAAAGTCGGCGGAATATTCGAGGTGCAGTTATAGACCGGCGAGGTGTATTGCACATTCGGCAGTGCCGTAAAACACGCGCCGACCTGCGGGTAAGTCACCACGCCCGCGCCGTTGATATCAACCTCGAACAGCGGGTCGGGGTCACCGAAAAAATCAGTGCAGTCCGTCGCAATATCGGCGTCGTTGACTGTGACGCTGAAGGTAATTTGCGCATAAGACAAACCGAAAGAGAACAGGAAAAAGCAGGTAAAAAGTAAGGTTCTTATTTTCATCAGAGAGTGTTGGTAAGTAATCTAAATCCGCTGTACGGACGCGGTACAAACGAAAAATGCACATAAAAACGGTCGGTCGGGGCGTTAATTCGGCGTTAAGGAAAAGTTGCTGTTTAGAAGTTTAGGAGGTTTAGGCGTTGAAAGCACTTGTTGCAATTAAACAACTAAACGCCCTAAACTTTTAAACGCAAAAATTCAACAGAATTTTTGCTACACATCGCACAGCAAAATCGCCTCCCGCAGACTTTGCAGTTTGTCTTCGTTTTTCGGCATAAATTCCTGTCCGAAATAACCCGTAAAGCCTGTGTCCAAAACCGCTTGCGCAATGGCCGGATAGTTCAACTCTTGCCCGGTGCCGATTTCGTTTCTGCCCGGCACACCCGCCGTATGATAATGTGCAAAATATGTGTGATTGTTTTGAATGGTGCGAATGATGTCGCCTTCCATGATTTGCATGTGGTAAATGTCGTAAAGAATTTTCATGCGTTCGCTGCCGATTTTTTTGCATAAATCGACCGTCCAACTTGTACTGTCCGCCTGATAGTCGGGATGGTCGATTTTTGAATTGAAGACCTCCATGATGAGTGTGATGCCTTCTTTTTCCGCCAATTTGACCAAGGGGTCGAGACCGACGGCGCAGTTTTCCATGCCTTCCGTGTCGCCGATACCGTTGCGATTGCCGGAAAAACAGATGACATGCGGCAGTCCGGCGGCGGCGGCTTTGCGGATTAAATCCGGATAAAAGGCTTGCAACTTTGCGTGGTTTTTCGGATTATTAAAGCCTTCGGTCAGACTGATATCGCCGGTCGCCACGGCACAGGTCAGCCCGCGGTCGAGGACAATTTGCCACTCGTCTTCTTTCAGCAGTTCGATGCTTTCGATACCGATTTCTTTACAGTTTTCGGCAAATTCCTCCAACGGAATATCGCCGAAACACCAACGGCTGACGGAGTGTTTGATGTTGCCCTTCAGTTTGGTTGCCGGCGTATTTTGACTTTCGGCGGCACAGGCGGTACTCAAAGCGAGGGGCGCGGCGGCGGTGAGGGCAAGATTTCGGAGAGCTTTTCTGCGTTGCATGCGTTAAGGTTTGGTTAAGTAAAAAAACGAAAAATACAAAAGTCTGCGATTTTAGGGCAAAAAGCAGAGAAAAAGGCGCAAAACAGACATAAATTTATGGAATAAGAAAAAAACCTGAAAAATAAAGTCACGCTAAGGACAATTTTTCCACATCTTAAATAAATAAGACCTATATTTGCCCCGTCTTTAAGATTAGTTATTTGTAATGAAAGCCAAAGGACTCTGACTAAGTTAATTTTATCACTTCCTTCCTGCATTGATTTTTTGCGATTCCCTTCTCAAATTTTTTCTTCAGCGAGTAGTTGTATTTATTTTCCTCTTTGGAGTTCCCTGCGGAACTTCTGACCTATTGCTGTCTTAAACATTTTTTCACTGAGTGTACTCCGGTTCGTATTGTCTGCGCTTTTGTCCTTTGTTCATCGCGTTTTACTTTTTGTAACTTTTCGAGTAAGCTCTATTTCTCTTTATTTTTTATTTTTTTATTATGAACATTTTTGTTGCAAAATTAAACTTCGACACGCAGGAAGATTACTTGCGTGAATTATTCGAAGAATTCGGTGAAGTTGACTCTGTCAAAATCATCATGGACAAATTCACAGGTCGCTCTAAAGGCTTCGGTTTTGTAGAAATGCCGAACGACGAAGAAGCACAAGCAGCGATTAACGACCTGAACGACAGTGAAGTCGACGGAAGAACAATCGTAGTTAAGAAAGCAGAACCACGCGAGAATCGTGGCGGCGGCGGTGGTCGCGGCGGCTACGGCGGCGGCGGCGGTGGTGGTCGCGGCGGCTACGGCGGCGGCGGTGGTCGTGACCGCGGTGGTTACGGCGGCGGCGGCGGCTACGGCGGTGGCGGCGGAGGTCGTGACCGTGGCGGCTACGGCGGCGGCGGTGGTTACGGCGGTGGCCGTGACCGTTACTAAGCCTTTTCTTTTACCGCTCCGGCGGTATAGATTTGCTTTTTAGCTACCGACAAAATCCTCGTGTGCGTTTATTCGTGCACGGGGATTTTTTTTTGTTTGTTTTTCGGTATTAGAATTATCCCGGCATTTACATACCAGGTTGGAAGATACCATGCCTTTGGCATTTGGATATGAGGTTAATCAAGGCTTTTAGCGAATTACAAGAAAATCTGCACCTATCCGCTCTCTCCGCATCATCCGCGATTCTACTCTAATCACACGCCGTTGAACCTCCCCCGCCCCCATTCGTTTTAAGAAAAATCAGACACCGGACGTAACCGAATTTAGAACTGACGCAATTGCCGAAACAAAAAGATAAACAAGTAAGAACGGCAATCTAAAGTCTAAAATCTAACGTCTCAAATCTAAAATCTTTAATCAAAATCTAACCAAAAATGAACGTTCAGTACATTTCCTGTATCGAAGCCTGCCAAATTTGTCTCGTCAGTTGTCAACACTGCCTGACCGAAATGGCGACCAAAGAAAGCATGAACGACTGTCCACGCTGCTGTATCGAGTGCATCGACGCCTGTCTGGTGTGCGTAAAAATGATGGCGAGCGACAGCAAACATGCGGGGGCTTATTGTAAACTTTGCGCCGAAATTTGCGATTACTGCGCCGAGCAATGCGGTCAACACGACCATGACCACTGCCGAAAATGCGCGGAGGCTTGTCGCAAATGTGCGGAAGAATGCCGCAAGATGGCGGCTTAATTTTTCAAATTGCGGAAGAGAAAACTACCGGCTCCCTGCGCGCAACGATATTTTTATTTCAATACCGAAAGATTAAGATATATTTGCCGCTTAAATAAACCCTTGCCGCATGAAAAAATCTCTTCCGCAATTATTTTTCCTTCTCATAGTCCTGCTGATTACCGTCGCCTTTTTCGGTCTCATCGGCGGGTTTCTTTTTGCCGTTTTTTGGGCGGTTATTTTCGCCATTCTCTTTTATAATCGCTTCGAGATTTTCAACCGATATTTCAACGGAAGGAAAAACTTAGCGGCGGCTCTGACCTTGCTTTACATCTTTTTATTGGTAATGGTGCCTTTGGCGGTAGTGACAATTGTCGTAATTAACGAGGCGCAGGATGTTGCGGAAAGAATCAACAGCAGTGATGTCAGTCTGCGCGAAAGAGTGGCGGAACTGCAAAACAGTATTCCCATCGACGATACTTTTTTGAGTAGATACGGTTTGAATACGATAGAGGTGCGGAACAGAATCACGGAATTTTTAACCACCGGCTCACAAAAAATAGCCGGTCAGGCGGTCACGATTACCCAAAATTTCTTCGGCTTTATCATCAGCTTTTCTTTAATGCTGTACGTTCTTTTTTTCTTTCTGCGCGACGGAAAAGAGCTGGTGCGCGGACTGATTTGGGTTTTACCCATCGGCGACCGACAAGAATGGACGCTGCTGCGGCGATTTGAAAGTGTAGCGCGCGCCACCGTGAAAGGCAGCCTGTTGGTTGCTCTCTCGCAGGGGGTTATGGGCGGTTTGCTTTTTGCCGCCGTAGGCATCGACGCCGCATTTTTATGGGGTGTTTTGATGGTTTTAGCAGCACTTTTGCCCGTCGGCAGCGTATTGGTGTGGGGTCCCTGGGCAGCGGTGATGTTTTTTCAGGGCGAGTACGGTCGGGGCATTGCGTTGGTTATCGTCGGTGCCTGTTTTATCGGTCTCATCGACAACATTTTGCGCCCGCGTCTGGTCGGGCAGGACACAAAAATGCCCGATTATTTGGTGCTGCTTTCTACGCTCGGCGGCTTGACTTGGTTCGGTCTGTCAGGCTTTGTTATCGGACCGATTATCGCCGCCCTGTTTGTGACATGCTGGCAAATGCTGGGGCGCGAATACGGAGAGCCGTACCGCCGCGTCAAGGTCGAAGAGGTTATCACCCAAATTCAAGAGGAAGAACGCGAAAGGAAAATTGCGGAAGAGGAATAGTTTCAAATACTTTCCGCCCGTAACTTCAACGCCGCATTCATTTTTTGAAAACCGTTGCGCGTCGGCTCACAAATTTTATTCATAATCAAACCGCTCAACCAACCGGTAAACTGCTCGCCGTGGCGTAGTTTGGTCTGCCCGTCATTGATTTTTTCTAAAATAAAATAATGTCTGCCGGTAAAAATGCCGAGCGGCAATTTTCCCACCCATTCTAATTTTTTCTCCGCCGCAAAGGCAGTAATTACCGGTTTGAAAGTCTCTTTTTTACCGTCAATAACCAAAACGTTTTTCAGTTTTTCTCCCTGCGCTAATTTGCCCTGCATCGACACGACAAAAGGATTCCATTCGGGATATTTGTCGTTGTCGGTCAGTACCTGCCACACTTTGGCAAGCGGCGCGTCGATGATAATTTCGGTTTTAATTTCTCGCATTTTATTTTACTTTTAGCGGTAACTGCTTAGGTGTCTGAAACTTGACTCAAGCAAGTATTGAGAAAGTTATGTTATACCGAAATCAGACGCTTTTCTTCACTTGAACGTTAGATTTGTTCGCAATATCTTCGACTTTTACCGAAATCAGCGTCAGACACCTCAGCAGTTATTTTTGGTGAATAATACGACAAAGATAAGAGCGGGCAAAACCGACTTTCATTAACAAAAGATAATTAACGCGGGAAGCAAGAACGGTTCATTCGCAACAATATTTTTCAACTGAATCTACGGAAATTTCTATCAATCGGGCAGCCTAAAAAGCAAAAGGTATCGAAACCCAAAAGTCCCGATACCTCTTGCTGTCGGCGAAAGCCGTCCATCAACCATCAACCATCAACTACCAACTAAATCTCCTGTGCGTGTATCACCGCAATGCCCACCATATCCACAATCTGACGCACGGTAGAACCGAGTTGCAGAATGTGTACGGGCTTTTTCATACCGAGTAAAATCGGACCGATGAGGTCGGTTTCGGCGGCCTCGTTGAGGAGGTTGTACGCTAAGTTTGCCGACGATAAATTCGGAAAAATCAGAACATTCGCGCGGTGACCGGCTAACTTAGAGAAAGGATAAAACTCCTGTAATTTTTCGGTATTGAGCGCGAAGTGTGCCTGCATTTCTCCGTCCGCTATCCAATTCGGGTGGCGGTCATGAATGATTTCCGTAGCACGGCGCATCAGCACGGCAGACTCACCGGTCGGCACCGAACCGAAGTTAGAGTAAGTCACCAAAGCCATTTTCGGCTCGATGTTAAACATCTTCACTTGGTCATAAACCAACTCCGCAATGTCCGCAATGTCGGTCGGCGTGAGGTGGTGATTGATGGTCGTATCGGCAAGGAAAAGCGGACCGCTTTTGGTCATTAATATATGCACACTCGCCACTTTGCTGACCTCCTCGCGCGAGCCGATAATTTGCAATGCGGGGCGCACCGTGGTCGGGTATTTTTGTGTCAGACCGCCGATCATCGCGTCGGCGTGTCCTTTTTCGACCATCATGGCGGCAAAATAACTGCCCGTTGTGATTAAATCGGCAGCGTCGGCGGCGGTCATACCCTTGCGGCGACGCATTTCGTAGAGGTCGTTGGTATAGCCGGCGAGCGTAATTTTTTCTTGTTCGTTTTGCGGATTTTTCGGGTCGATAATCGGAATATCACCGATGGTCAGTCCGTAATCTTCAATCATACCGGCGACTTTTTCGCGGTTGCCGAGTAGGATCGGGTGCGCGATTTTTTCTTCCGCTACCTGTTGCACAGCTTTGAGTACCGTGATTTTTTCGGCATCGGCAAATACGACACGTTTGGGGGCTTGCTTGGCTTTGGTTTCGATGATTTTTGACAAAGAATTATCGCCGCCGAGTCGGCGTTCGAGTTCGGCTGCGTAGGCATCCCAATCGCTGATTTTTCCTTTGGCAACGCCGCTTTCCATCGCAGCTTCGGCGACCGCCGGAGCAACCGTCGAAATCAAACGCGGGTCAACGGGCTTGGGAATGATGTAGTCTTTGCCGAATTTCAAATCCGCATTTCCGTAGGCTAAATTCACGATATCGGGCACGGGTTTTTTCGCCAATTCCGCTAAGGCACGCACCGCGCCGAGTTTCATTTCTTCGTTAATTTCGCTCGCCCGCACGTCGAGCGCACCGCGAAAAATGAAGGGAAAACCCAAAACATTATTGACTTGATTAGGATAATCGGAGCGACCGGTCGCCATGATGCAATCGGGGCGCGCCGCTTTGGCAATCTCGTAATCAATCTCCGGCGTAGGATTCGCCATCGCAAAAATCACGGGGTCAGCCGCCATTTTTTGTATCATATCGCCGTTCAAAACGCCGCCGCGACTCAATCCGATAAACACGTCCGCGCCGTCCAAAATTTGCTCCAAGGAAGTATCGGCGGGTACCGTTCCGTTGACATAATCGGGTTTTTTACCGTTCAAATTCGTGCGGTCGGGGTGTATCAATCCCTTGCTGTCGTACATAAAAATATTGGACTTTTTCGCCCCCAATGACACATAAATATTGGTGCAGGAAATCGCCGAAGCCCCCGCCCCGCTGACCACTATCCGCGCTTCCGAAATGTCTTTACCGACAATTTCCAAGGCATTCAACAGAGCCGCGCCGCTGATAATCGCCGTACCGTGTTGGTCGTCGTGCATCACCGGAATATTCAGTTCTTTTTTGAGTCTTTCCTCGATTTCAAAACACTCGGGCGCACTAATGTCCTCTAAGTTTACGCCGCCGAAAGTCGGTTCCAAAATTTTCACCGTCCGCACAAATTCATCGACATTTTTGGTGTCCAACTCCAAATCAAAACAGTCGATATCCGCGTAGATTTTGAAGAGCAGCCCCTTCCCTTCCATCACGGGTTTGCCCGCCGCCGCGCCGATGTCGCCGAGACCGAGCACCGCCGTTCCGTTGGAAATGACCGCTACTAAATTACCTTTCGCGGTATATTTATAGACATCTTCGGGGTTCTTTTGAATCTCTAAACACGGCTCCGCCACCCCGGGCGAATAGGCGAGTGACAAATCCCGTTGATTGCTGTATTCTTTGGTCGGAATAACCTCGATTTTACCGGGTTTTCCTTTGGCGTGGTATTCTAAAGCCGCTTCTCTTGCTGAAATTTTTTTCATAAAAAAAAATGGTTGTCGGTTGTCAGTTGTCGGTTGCCCGTAAGTCCGGACTATTTTGTTTAACTTTTCGAGTGAATTGAAATTCTGTTTTCTATCGGTCAATTTGTGTTGTACGTTATCTTAGACTTTATCAAAGGTGAAAAAATTACTTTCGGCTCTTCGCTCGCTCCTCTCTCCTCTCTCCTCTCCCCTCTCTCCTCACAGATTCCCCCAAATCTCCTCCGGCACAAATGCTTTCACATTTCCCTTTCCTTTAATAATTTCCCGGACAATCGTCGAGCTGATATGCGACACCTCCGGCGCGGAAATCAAAAAGACCGTTTCGATGCCCTCGCCGACGATGTTATTGAGTTGCGAAATTGTTTTTTCGTAATCAAAATCGGAGGCATTTCTCAAACCGCGCAGCAGAAAGCGGGAGCTGACTTTTTGGCAGTAATGCGCCGTCAAACCCTCGTAGGTATCGACTTCTACGCGCTTTTCGGTCGCAAAAACGGCTTCGAGGTGCGCGGTGCGTTCTTCTAAAGTGTAGAGATATTTTTTGACGGAATTGATGCCGACGGCGATAATTATTTTATCGAAAAGCGGCAAAGCACGCTTCACTAAGTCAACGTGACCGACGGTAATCGGGTCGAAAGAACCGGGAAAAACTGCGATTTTCATAAGCGTCGAAGGTTTAGATTTCGGCGTAAAGAACGGAAAACGCAGTTAAAAAGCCGTGAAATCTTTGGTGAATTTTTCTAAAACTTCGACCGTCTTTTCATCCGTGATTTCGTTTTTGTCGTTCATTAAATCTCCGATGCCGGAGACGGGCAGGCGGTTGGGCATGACGGTACAGCCCAAATAATTGAGGACACCGGTCAGATGCTCTAAGCCGCGCAAATTACCCGCGCGCCCCGAGGAGCAACCGATGAGACCGGCTTTTTTGCCTTTGAAATTTTTGCTGTACTCGCGAATAGAACAGGCGTCGATAAACAATTTTACCGTGCCGGGCATGCTGCCGTTGTATTCCGGAATGACGAAAATGAATTTTTCGGCGGGCAGAATGCAGTCGTCCTGTATTTTGCGCAGGCTGTCGGTTTGACCGGCGGCGTCGTACATTAAGGCGTGAAACCAATCGTGCGGCATTTCTGCAAGGTCTAAAAATTTGACTTCGGCATCACTCGCCGCTTTAATCAAGTTGAAAACGTGACGGGCGAAGGCGGAGGTTTTATTGTCTTGGCGGTTGGTGCCGGAGATTACGGTTAGCATTCTTTTTGGTTTGAATTGTTCGAGTGGTTGGAGTCGTTTGAGTTGTGGTTTAGCATTTGGTTTTCGGGATTGATTTTCTGAATATTTATTTTGCTCGAAATAAGGACAAGTTTGCTGCGGAATTGTTCTGCGGATTTATCTTTCGCGGCATTTTCGGCTTTATTTATCGCAAAAATTTTCCTGCAAAATACTGACAATCAGGGCGGTACATTTACCGATATTTAAATTCAAAAAGATAATTTTGCGGACGGGGGAAAAGGGTTAATTTTGCGGGAAATTATTAAAATATATGGGAAAAGTAATCGCAATCGCCAATCAAAAAGGCGGCGTAGGAAAGACCACGACCGCTATCAATCTCGCGGCCTGTCTCGGTATTTTGGAAAAAAAAGTGCTGCTGATAGACTCCGACCCGCAGGCCAATGCCAGCTCGGGCGTAGGCGGCACCATTGAGGACGACGACATTTCGGTGTACGACGTGCTGCTGGGCGAAGAGGAAGTGAAAGACGCGATTTACGAAACCGAAACCCCGAATTTGTACCTCATTCCGTCGCACATCGACCTCGTCGGCGCGGAACTGGAACTGGTTACTCGCGAAAATCGGGAGTTTGCCATGAAAGCCGTCGTTGACCAAGTGCGCGACGATTACGACTACATCATCATCGACTGCCTGCCCTCGCTCGGTCTCGTCACGGTCAATGCGCTGACGGCCGCCGACTCGGTCATCGTGCCGGTGCAATGCGAAATTTTTGCCCTTGAAGGTCTCAGCAAATTGCAAAATACCATCGACCTCGTGCGCGAGCAACTCAATCCCGATTTGAAAATCGAAGGCATTCTGCTTTCCATGTACGACCGCCGTTTGCGTCTTGCCAACGTGGTAGTCAACGAAGTGCGCGGCTTCTACGAAGACTTGGTTTACGACACGATTATTCACCGCAATTCAAAAATCGGCGAAGCCCCGAATATGCACGTTCCCGTCGTTCTGTACGACGCATCGAGCAAGGGTGCGACCAACTTTTTGAACTTAGCAAATGAATTTTTAGAACGCAACGGCGAGAAAGTTGCGAAGCGGAAAAAGCCGGCTAAAAAAACGACGCGCCGCAAGAAGAAATAACCAAAAGGTCAGAGTGGTTTGACGTTGTTTGAATTGTTTGAGTAATTGCCGCCGTTCTTTCCGGTCGGGTAAAATGCGGAGGTGTCTGACACTTCACTCGACAGAAAGCTGTGAAATGAAGGCTTAAAATCAAATCTAAGCAAAAACGAGTGTCTGACGCAGGAATTCCCGTTACTCTCCGTAAAATCACGCTACGCCATTCTTCTCTTTTCTGTGCAATTTCAAGCATAGCTGCGTCGTTAAAGAAAGAAAAAATATCCATGAAGTACCTGCTGCTGCTCACTTTTTTTATTTCTACGCAACTCATCGCACAGCCCGAAAGCCTCTTTCCGAAAGAAGATTTAACCGCCTTACAAGCCTACGAAGACACTTTGGGTCTGATGTCGCACCTCGTCGTCAATGACAGTTTGGAAGAAAATCGCTACGCAGCGACCAAGAAAATGATTAAGACTTTGGTGCAGGCTTTGAAAATCGACAACAGCTATCACTACCCTTTCGAGCAAATCAAAACCGTCAGCATTCAATATCCCGCCGACAGCACTTTCCGCATTTTTACCTGGCAACTTTACGTCAACAAAGACGAATACCGCTATTACGGCGCGGTGCAAATGAACAGCAAAAAGCTGGAACTTTTCCCGCTCATCGACCGCTCGGCGGGCATGGATAATATTGAGTTTAAAGATTTGACGCCCGACGAATGGTACGGAAATTTGGTGTACAACATTCAGGATTTCGACACGTACGAAGGAAAAAAATATCTGCTGTTCGGCTACGACGCGTACAGTTTTTTCGAGCGCAGAAAGGTGATGGATGTGCTGCATTTTCAAGACGGAAAACCCGTTTTCGGTGCGCCGGTCATACAGGCACCCGATCGCTCGGGCAGATTACAGCTACAAAATCGCTTTGCGCTCACGTACAGCGCGGCGGCGAGTATAGGTCTGAATTTTGACGAAGAAGAAAACAAAGTGGTCTATAATCATTTGACCATCGGCGGTCCGGCTTACGGCGGCAAACCGACTCTGATACCGAGCGGCAGTTACGACGGTTTCGCGCTGAAAGACGGCAACTGGATTTACGAAGAAGAGGTCTTTGATTTCATCACACCCGAAGGCGAATATCCGCGCCCGCAGCCGGTTTTGGACGGACGGAAGCAGAAGAATATTTTCGGGCAACGGTGAGGTGTTGCTGAATCGTTGAGTTGTTGAGAAACCTGCACTTCTGTGCTTTCTTTTTTAATTTGTTGAAGTCATGAAACTCTGCGCATTAACTCGGCTCTAAAGGTTTCCGCGCTCAACGATTCAACAATTCAACAATTCAACCAAAAATTCTCACAACCCCCGCAAGGCATTTTCAATATCTTCCCACAGCCACGCGGGGTCTTCCAAGCCGACAAACATCCGCATCATCGTAAACGGTATCGGTGAATCGGGCATACCGGGGATGTTGTAAAACGCAACCGTCGGGATGACGAGACTTTCGTGACCGCCCCAACTGACGGCGAGCAAAAAGCGTTCGAGACGATGAAAAAAGGCTTCGGCTTGCTCGATGTTTTTTGCGTCGATGTGGAAGGAAAATAAGCCGCCGTTGCCGCGCATTTGGCTTTTGGCTAAATCGCGCTGCGCAAATGAATCCAAGCCGGTGTGCAGCACTTCCGTGACTTTCGGGTGCGCTTCCAGTTTTTTTGCGATGTACAACGCACTCTCCTCGTGGCGTTGCATTCTGATTTCTAAAGTGCGTAATCCTCTGATTATCAAGGCTGCATTGTGCGGTGAAATTATCGCCCCGAGCGTCATGTATTCTCCGTAAAAGATTTTTTCGATATTGGCTTTCGCAGCGCAAACGACGCCGCAGACCACATCGCTGTGACCGTTGAGGTATTTGGTGCCGCTGTGTACGACGATGTCGATACCGAGGTCGGCGGGATTTTGGAAGAGCGGCGAGCAGTGCGAATTGTCGATAATCGTCGTAATACCGTTGGCTTTGGCAAGGTCGGCGCAGGCACGTAAATCCTGTAGATGAAAGACCAAGGAATTGGGGCTTTCGAGCATCAGCAGGGTCGTGTTATCTTGCACGGCGGCGGCGATTTCCTCGGTATTTCTGCCGTCCACGTAAGTATGCGTGACGCCGAAACGTGCGAGAAATCCGGCAATCAAATTCTTCGTCCAGGTGTAAGGATTGGCAACGCAAATCACGTGGTCACCCGCCTTGACCTGCGACAAAACCGCCGCCGCCACCGCCGCAGAACCCGACCCGAAAACCAAGGCATCTTCCGTTTTTTCCAATGCCGCTAATTTTTTCCGCAGTATCGCCACGGTCGGGTTGTTACCTCGGGTGTAAATGTGGTTGCCGGCCTCATCGGCGAAAGCGGCGCGGAAAGTCGCTAAATCGGGGAAAGCGAAATTGCTGGTTTGCATAACGGGCGGCGAGACGGCGTTGTAGTAATTTTCGCGGTCTTCGCCGAGGTGGATGAGGATGTCGGATAGATGTCGGTTCATTTTGTTTTCGTTTTCTCCCCGGCACTAACGTACCGGGCTGAAGTGCTTCCTGCCGTTGGCATTTTTAGGTTTACTCCTTCACAAATCGTCCCGAAAATACACGCTTCTCCCCTTCCGCGCGCAGAAAATAAATGCCGGCGGGTAAATTCGAGATGTCGATGCGTCGGTTGTTTGTTAAATTACCGGAAGCGATTTTGCGTCCGTCGGCGGCGAAGATATTGTAATTTTTTAAAGCGGCGATGTTTTCGAAGAAAAGGTAGTCGGAGGCGGGGTTGGGGGAGATTTTCAGGGTGTTTTTATCGACAATATTTTCCGTTGAGGAGATGATTTGTCGAGTGAAGTCGATGCAGCGTTGGTCGTTTTCGTTGATGAGGTCGGGCTGATTGTCGGGGTGGGTGACCCAGAAGCAGAGTTGAAAATTTATGGTGTCGTAATATTCATAGACAATCAAATCAGCTATTTCTATCGTTTCACTTTCACCGGCAGCCAAATTTAAATTATTACGATTGACTTGAAATTTATAATCCCCACCGCAAATAATAATATTATCCAGAGAGTAACGTGTATTTACAGCAAAGGAATTGACCGGATGGTCGCTGTTGTTAGTTACTGTAATCGCTATGTCTTCGAAGAAATAGCGATGTCCGATGTCAGAATTAAGATTTGAACCGAGATATCCGTAGCCAACGGGCTGATTTACGGTCAATTCGGAAACTGTTAAATCCAAAATAGGGGCGGGCAGGTCTAAACCAATATTTTGCCCGAATAAACAGGAGACGTATTGTTTACCTAAAGGATGATTTTCAATTACATACTTTTCGTGTCCGCCGGCAAAAACTTGACTTTCTATTGCGGTAAGCGCTTTGATTCTCGTATCTATCGGATTATTAAAAACAGATAAATCGACGACTTCCGGCGTTCCGTCAAACAAATAAATTCTTGATTGGGTATCGAAATGTCTGCCAATACCAAAATTTCCGTCGATAGTATGAAATACGGATGTACCTCGCAGCCCGATTGTATCAGGATAAAAAACCAATTCCTCAAACTCATTGAAAAGAGCAAAATCGCCCGCATAGCGACTTAAAGCGTACTGCTTTTCATCAAAATTAATGACTTCCAGCACCTGAAAATCCGCAAAGGCAGGCAACTCTGCTTCGGTAATTATTCCTTCCGGATAAGTGAGAACTTTCCAACCTAAGTTGTTAGAATGTGCATAGATTTCTTCTTCATTTACCACGGAAAAACTATTAAATGTCAAGTCTATTTCCGTGGTTTCCAAAGCTTCTCCCGTTGCACTGTTGATAGTATAAATTTCGTTTACGGTGTAGGCAAATAAAGTATCGCCTTTTATATCGACTCGCCGAATTTCTCCCGATGTGGTTTCAGGCAAATAATCAAAAGTGTAGCTGTTCCATTCAAGAGTGCCAACAGCATCGTACTTACCGATAAATCCATGCAGGAAAATATCGCATTCAAATTCACCGCCGACTATCAAAAAACCGCCGTCAGTTGTAGTTTTCAAATCCGTTATGATATTTCGGGAGTCTCCAAAAAGATAATCTACCATAGGCGTTTCAATTATGGTTCTTATCGTTCCGTCCGTATTGATGAGTCGCAAACTGTCCGAGTAATACGGACCTAAATCTTCGGGATTAAAGTCTATCGTAATCACAAGTGTGCTGTCGTTTAACGCCGCAATGTGATTTATTTCCGAATCAAACCCCACAGGATAAGACCGTAAAAAAGATTGACCGCATAAAATTTGAGCGAAAAAGAGAAAAAGAAGAGAAAGGTACAGGTTTTTCATCAGGGAAATTTTTGAGAATGATTAAATGAGTTTCAAATGTAAAAAATCATTTTGCCAATCACAAAATAACCGCCACGCAATGCAAGCCAAAGTACAAAACAAAACTACTCCGACACAAAAACCTTCCCGTCAAAGTCCGGAATAATCCCCTTTTTTCGCGCCTCCGAAAACAGCGTAGCGACCGCCGCTTTTCCTTCCGCACCCAAGTCTGCCGTGTAGTCATTGACGTACAAGTCGATGTGTTGATACATCACTTTCTCCTCCATTTCCTGCGCGTGACGGCGCACGTATTCTTTCGGAGCAGCGGGATTGTCGAGCGCAAAACGCACGCTGCGCGCCATGACGCGGTTGACTTTTTGCCGGACTTCCAAAGGTAAATCCCGCTTGATAACAATGCCGCCGAGGGGGATGGGATGTGCATAAGTTTTTTCCCAATATTCGCCGCAGTCGATGAGTTTGACGAGCCCGCGCTCGGCGTAGGTAAAGCGGTTTTCGTGGATGATGAGACCGGCGTCGAACTCGCCGCTAAGCACCCGGCTTTCGATTTCGGAAAACAAAACTTCGTGCTTATTTTGCGCCTCGGGGTACGCTAAACCTAAGAGAAAATTTGCGGTTGTATATTTACCGGGGACGGCGATTTTAGCGGATTTTATTTCGGCATCGGTCAGTATATTACGCGCAATGAGCAGCGGTCCGACGTTGTTGCCGAGTGCGCTGCCGGCGTCGAGCAAAGCGTAATTTTCGAGGCAATAACCCATCGCGTGGTAGCTCAATTTGGTGATATCCAAGTCCCCGGCGAAGGCTTTTTGGTTCAACTCTTCGACGTCGCCGAGGGTCACGGTAAAGTTCAAGCCCTCCGTGTCGATTTTATCGTGAATCATGGCATCGAAAATAAAAGTATCGTTGGGGCAAGGGCTGAAACCGAGGGATAAATTCATACTTTTGCGGCTTAGGCGGTTGACGGTTGTCGGTTGTCGGTTGACGGCGGCACAGCGACGACTAACCGACATAGAACACCAATGTGGTCAATGTTTTTTGATTAAAAATTATTTTGCATATAACCGCTGTTTTAAGAAAAATGTTTTGACACGGGCAACTGACAACTGACAACGATATGAAGTATCAGGGAAAAAAAAATAAAAAAGCGACGGGTTACGAATTGCAGGTTTTGTACGAAGACAATCACTTGATTGCGGTGTACAAACCCGGCGGGTGGCTGGTGCACAGCGACGAAACGGGCGATAAACCGCTGAATGAATTTGTCAAGGATTATATCAAGAAAAAATACGATAAGCCGGGCGACGTTTACCTCGCTACGCTGCACCGGCTCGACCGACCGGTGAGCGGCGTGGTGGTCTTTGCGCGCACGACGAAAGCGGCGCAGCGGATGAATAAGATTTTTCAGGAACGGGAAATCGAAAAGGTTTATTGGGCGATTACGATGCAACGCCCGGAGCCGGAAAGCGGTACGCTGACGCACTGGATTAAAAAGGACGGTGCACGCAACGTAGCGACCGCGCTCGACAAGCCGAGTAACCGCTCGAAAAATGCCAAAAAATCGACTTTGGATTACCGTCTGTTGGCGCAAATCGGCTCGCTGCCTTTGGTGGAGGTGAAACCGCATACGGGTCGTCCGCACCAAATCCGGGTGCAGTTGGCGAAAGTCGGTGCGCCGATACGCTGCGACGTAAAATACGGTGCGCCCGACTTTCACGCGGACGCGACTATCTATCTGCACGCCCGCAGTCTGACGTTTGTGCATCCGGTGCTGAAGGAAGAAATGACGATTACGGCGGAACCGCCGGCGGATAATCTGTGGCAGCAGTTTAAGCATTTGTATCGGGGGGGAAGGGAGATGCGTTGAGGGTTGTCGGTTGTCGGTTGTCGGTTGTCGGTTGCCCGGCGAGACTTGCTTTGAGGCAGGATTTTTTGAGTGGGAGTTTGTTTTTATCCCGTACATTAGAATAAGAAAAATCAAATGTGACTAAAGTTCTCGACATTCTTTCAATTTTTATGTTTTATTCAATTCCGATAGCAGGATGTTGGGTTTATTTTGCTCTGCTCGAAAAGAAATCGAAAAAAATAATTGAAAAACATTTGAACAGTAAATCAGAGATTTTTACCGATTTAAAGGTTTTTGTCAGAAATTTCGATGTACTCAAAAAAACAGATAGATGGGATTTAGACCCTTTTGAAACCTTTTATAACTACGATAGCTGTGATTTGATTTTAAATGAGAATTACTTCGTAGTGACAGGAAAAATGAAAATTTTCAAGAGAAAAATACTTCTGTCTCCAACGATTTTTAAATTTGAGCAACAGCAAGAAAATTATAAAAACAGACATGTTCAAATTGAGGATATTCAAATTGTCGGAGACAGAGTTGAAGTAAGGTTCTCAGACCCGAAATATAAGAATAAGATGACTCTGATTTTGAAGAATACCGAAAACCGACTGCAAAAGAAAATTCACAAACTATCGCAGAAAATCTAAAAATTCCCAATTAAAATTTGTTTTAAATCAGCATAAGACAATAATTCAAAACTATGCAAGACGACCACCTAAAAGAACTCAACCACCGCATCAAAGCCGAAACCGAAAAATACAACCGCACCCCCGTCGCGGATTTCGACTTCTTGTCGCCAATCGACATGCACAACTTAGCGTACAAGACCTTAGAGCCGGACTGTCCCGTCCGGTTTAAAGAAAAGATTGATGACTCCGTTTTAGACCGCATTCCGTTTTTGAAAATGACGGAACATTTGATGAAAAAAATCGACGCGGAAGGAGCGTTAAAACTGACAAAAACGGGAAATCTGCCGGTAAAAATCGTGAAAGAATTGTACGATTTGGGCTTGATTAAAGAAGATATGATAGAGAAAGGTATTCAAAAGTTATATAAAGAAAAAGACTCTTTGAGCATTACGAATGTCAAGTTGATCTTGGAATTAAGCGGCTTGACGAAGAAGAAGACGGGAAAGCTGAGTCTGACCAAAAAGGGAGAAAAACTGCTGAAACCGGAAAATCGAAACGCGCTTTTGCAAGAGATTTTTAAAACCTACGGCATCAAATTTAACCTCGGTTACCACGACGGCTACGAGGATGAAGGCAGTGTACAAACCCTTTTCGGCTATACACTCTATCAACTTTTGCTGAACGGAGACGAAAACAGAAGCACCCGATATTACAGCACAAAAATGCTGACGGCGCACCCGGATACGTTGGTTTATTTCGATAACTCTTCTATCAGAGAACCCGTCGAACAATTTCATTCCTGCTACAAAGTAAGGTACATGCAGCGATTTTTGAATTGGTTTAATTTGGTCGAATACTCGGAAGAAAGGTTCAGCGGACCTTCTTTTGTGCAGACAGTTTTAATGAAGGAAGTTTTTGAAATCCGAGAGGAAAATTTGCGGTATATCAAGCAAGAGTTTACGGCTTGAAAACGGTACGTTCACGCGTTCTTAAACGCCTAAACCTCCTAAACTCTTAAACAAAAATTAAAAACCACCACACATGAAAAACATCACAGTCATCGGCGCAGGCACCATGGGCAACGGCATCGCTCACGTTTTCGCCCAAACGGGTCACAAAGTTTCTTTAGTCGATATTTCCGAAGCGGCTTTGGAAAAAGGCACGGCAACCATCGGACGCAATCTCGACCGCATGGTCAAAAAAGAACGCATTACCGCAGCGGATAAAGCGGCGACTTTGGCGAATATTACTACCTTTACCGATATGCGGGCGGGCACGGAAAATGCGGATTTGGTTGTCGAAGCAGCTACGGAAAATGTGGATTTGAAGTTGAAAATCTTTAAAAGCATGGACGACATCGCGCCCGCCGGCGCGATATTGGCAACTAATACTTCTTCGATTTCCATTACCAAAATAGCGGCGGTGACGGGTCGCCCGGACAAAGTTATCGGCATGCACTTTATGAATCCGGTGCCGATTATGAAGCTCGTCGAGGTTATTCGCGGCTACGCGACCTCGGATGCGGTGACGGAGCAAATCATGGATTTGTCGCGCAAACTCGGCAAAGTACCGACGGAAGTCAACGACTACCCCGGCTTCATCGCCAACCGTATTTTGATGCCGATGATTAACGAAGCGATTTACAGCCTTTACGAAAGCGTGGCGGGCGTCGAGGAAATCGACACGGTCATGAAACTCGGTATGGCACACCCGATGGGTCCGCTGCAACTCGCGGATTTTATCGGCTTGGATGTCTGCCTGTCCATCCTGCGCGTGCTGCACGACGGCTTCGGCAATCCGAAATACGCCCCCTGTCCTCTCCTCGTCAACATGGTGACGGCGGGCAAACTCGGTCGCAAATCCGGCGAAGGCTTTTACGATTACAGCGGCGGCGGGAAGGAACTTATCGTGGCTGATGCGTTTAAACAGTAGTTGTCGGTTGTCCGTTGTCAGTTGTCGGTTTCGACCGAGATTTCACTTTGGAAGTGCCCCGTACTTTACAAAAACGGGGTTTACGAAGCAGTCTAAAATCTAACGTCTACAATCTAAAATCTCTGTTCTCAACAATTTTACCTATATTTTCATTTTGATTTTACATACTTTTAATTACGAAAGAGGCTGAAACAAATTAACATCACGCGCCTCAAAATACAAATAATGACGAATAATAAATTGCCCGATTACACACTGATTGACACCGAGGCGGCTTTGGCTGAATTTTGTGAGGTCAATCACGCGGTAGAATGGTTTGCTTTTGACACGGAATTTATCGGCGAAAAAAGATATACTACCCTACTGTGCCTGATACAGGTTGCCACCGAACACGGTTTGTATCTCATCGACACCATTAAAATCGACGACCTCAGCGACTTTTTAAGTATCATCGAGGATGAAAAAGTTTTGAAAATCACCCACGCGGGCGAAAACGACTACCGCTTACTGAATATCTTATTCGGCACGGTGCCGAAAAATCTTTTCGATACGCAGGTAGCCGGCGGCTTTATCGGTTACAATTATCCCGTTTCTTTTCGCCGCTTGGTGGAAGGAGAACTGAAGGTGAGACTGAAAAAAGGCTTCGGCGTGACCGATTGGGAAAAACGCCCGATGAGTGCCAAGCAAATCGACTATGCACTCGACGATGTGATTTTTTTGAAAGAACTGCACGACCGCATTATGGCGAAAGCCGAAAAAAACGGTCGTGCCGAGTGGGTTATGAACGAATGTAAACTGTGGGAAGACCCGCAATATTACTACCAAGACCCCAACCGCGAGGCGCTCAACAGTACGATGATGCGTCATCTGCGCCAAAAAGAAAAGGTATTTTTACTGCGTATCTACGCCTGGCGCGACGCCGAGGCCAAGCGCAAAGATTACAGCCGCGATATGATTTTGCAGCGCAAACTCATCGCGCCGATTACCAAAGCGATGGGCGCGGGCAGGTCGGCACTCACCGGCAACCGCCGTATTCCCGACCACATTTCCCGCCGCTACGCCGACAAGTTTTTCGCACTCTACGAAGAGCCGCCGACCGAAGAAGAACTCGACATATTGAGTCGGGTAAAACAAGAAACCGAAGAGGACTTGGACAAGGCGATTATGACCGAAATGCTGCACCTGATTATTCGCAGCATGTGTTTGAAGAAGAATCTGTCCGTCAATCTCGTCGTGCCGCGCAGCATCATTCGCGACATGAAAGCCGACCCGGATTTCTTCGAGCCGATTTTAGAAACCACCTGGCGCAAACAGTTCTTAGGCGAAAAAATGATTTTTTGGCTCAAAAACCGCAATAATTTAGAAATGGATTTTACGGACGGAAATTTCGAAATATCTATGGTTGGGTGATAGGTGGTGGGTGGTAGGTGGTTGTTGCCGTTTACGCTTTGGCGACGATGAATATACAATAGAGTTGTTGTATAAATATTAGACTAATATGAAAAAGTCTTTGTTCCGTTTAAGAAACAAATTTTTTAAGTCCGTAGCTACGGCTATGCACTGAAAAAATTAATTCCTTAAACGAAAAAATACAATTCTCATATTAGCCAAATACCTATACAACAACTCTAATATTAAAACTTGTTATCGGAATACCGGCAAAACCGATTTATGCTCGAACGCTACATTCAAAAATCCCGCTGAAATAACCAATATCAATTCAATCTGTACAATAAAGACAGAACCGAAAGCCCCCCACCAACTACCAACCACCACCAACCAACTAAAAAAAAGCGGGTTGAAAATCTTTGATTTTCAACCCGCTTTTTTTACCATTCCATATCATCCTCCGACTCCGGTTCTTTCTTCTCCGCAGTCGCATCGACCGTTTCGCCGTTGGCGGCGGCTGCGTCTTCGGCGGCGCGTTGGGCTTCCCATTCTTCATGCTTGCGGGTAAACTCATCGTAGTCATAGTCGGGCATCAGCTCCGTTTTGACGTGTTCGATGGTTTCGCCGAGGGCATCGTGAAAGCGGTGAAAATCTTCTTTGTACAAGAAAATTTTGTGGCGGTCATAGCCTTTGCCGTCGCTGCGGCGCGTACTTTCGGTCAAAATGATGTAGTAATCATCTCCTTTGGTTTGGCGTACATCGAAAAAGTAGGTTCTTCTGCGACCTGCTTTTACCTTGTTTTCGTACACACTCTCAAACCTTCTGTCATTGTTGTCGTAATCCACTTGAGTTACTTTTTCGTTATGCCCTGATTATTTTTTCTTGCAGAGCGTTAATCAGAATCTCGCCTGCTTGCACAGTGATTTTCATTTCCGGTGACAAAAGTAATTATTAGTTTAATATTTCCAAAAACAAATGCGGTTATTTGGTTATTATATTGGTACGCTGCGCAAAACCGTCTGTTTTTTCGGGCTTTGCGCGGTAATTTCAATTGAAATACAAATTTTTTTGTTTAAAAGTTTAGGAGGTTTAGTCCCGATAGTTATCGGAATTAAATGCCTTTAGCAGCTAAACGATTAAACGCCTAAACTCTTAAACACATTTAAGTTGGATATAAAATTTCTCTCCTCCGCCGACATCGACAAAGTCAAATGGAACTCCTGCGTGCACTACGCCGTCAACGGAAATATTTTCGGCTATAAATGGTATCTCGATGCGGTCGCCCGCGAATGGGATTGCCTCGTTGAGGGCGACTACGAAAGTGTGCTGCCCCTCCCCTTTACCAAAGATTGGTTGGGCAGAAAGACCGTTGTGCAGCCCGAGTTGATGCGCGAGTTGGGTGTTTATTCCATTCATGTGCTGTCGCAGGGTCGGGTCAGAAAATTTTTAGAAGCCATTCCCGACGAGTACAAAAAAATACAAATCGACCTCAACGAGCAAATCGGACTGCCCGAAAAAATGGATTATTTGGTGGCGGAAAAAACCAATTATCAACTGCTTTTGGAAAAACCTTACGAAGAGATTGCCGAAGGTTACAGCCGCGATTTGTTGTTAAAATTAGAAAAAGCCGAGCAAGCCAACTTGCGCCCGAAAGCCAATCTGAAACCCGAAAAAGTCGCGAATTTCTACAAAAAACACGCGCCCGCGAGTCCGCAAAAAGAGCAATCTTTTCACGCCATGCACCGCATTATGTACAACATTTTGCACCGAGGTTGGGGCTTTGCAAGCGGCATCGAGACCCCCGAGGGCGAACTGCTCGCCGTGGATTTTTACATTTACAGCCACTCTAAAGTGATGCGCCTCGCGCCCGTCGTTTCGCCGCAGGGCAAAGCTGTCGGTGCTTTGGAGTCATTGACAAATAACCTCATCATGACCCACGCGGAGAAGCGAATGATTTTGGATTTTAATACGGTAACGGACTCCGAATTTGCGCAGGGTTTCGGCGCACAGGCGAATGCTTTTCAGAGTATTAAGAAAGATAAGCGGTTGTTTGGGGTGCTTTAGTTGTCGGTTGTCGGTTGTCGGTTGCCCGGCGCGACACTCATAGAACGGTACGAATATTTGACCTGATTTTGAACCGGCAAAAAATCCGCTTTTATCCGCGAAATCCGCCCTATCCGCGAATCAGCCTATAATCTAACGCCGCGCGGGGGGCAAAATTTTCTTCACATTTTCCTTAATCATCAAATCCGTGGGCTGAAAATCGCGCGCCTTTTCCGCGTAAGCGATACCTGCTTTTCGGTCATTTTTCAACAGCGCAATGTGCGCTAAATTCAAAGCCGTCAGCGCATTATCATTCGGCGTGCGCAATCCCAAATCCAATGCTTTTTGCAAATGTCTTTCTGCCGGTGCAATCTCTTCTTTTTTCAATTCGACCATTCCTAAAGTGAAATAATAATACGCCTGCGGGCTGCGCAGCAACATATTCGGATATTTATTTTTCTTAATCATCAACTCCGCTTGCAATAGATTTCCTTTCCGCAACTGTGAAAATGCCTGCCACACATTGCCGAACAAAAAATGCGTCGCCGTCAAAAATGCAGCCGCCAAATAATAATACCAAGCCGGTCGAAAACCGATGCTGACGTGCATGATGATACCAATGCCGACGAAAAGAAAAATAAGGGCGAGACGTATTTTACGGAGAGACATGTCGTTTTAATTTTTAAACTTTGATAAGCGGACAGGATTTGAGGATTAGCAGGATTTTTCGTTTTGTCTATGCTCCGAGCATCATCAAGTAGGTGACAGCACTCGCATTCGTATTTTTTTTACAGAATTATCAAATTTTAAGCTGTAAAAATCATAAAAATCCTGTAATCCTGTCCAAAAAATCGCACTACCCCATTCGCCCCCGATAATCCTCATACCCAAATCGGCGCACCGTTCGCAGCTCCCCGCTTTCCTCCAAAACACAAATATCCGGATGCCGCACGCCGTTAAACATCGTCGTTTTGACGGTCGTGTAGTGCATCATGTCTTCCAAAATAATCTGCTGTCCGACCCGTAATTTTTCCTCAAAAGAATATTCCGTCATAAAATCGCCGCTGAGGCAACTGACCCCGCCGAGGCGATAAGTCGGCTTGCCCGCCTGCGGCTCGGAGGCTCCGCGTATTGTCGGGCGATAAGGCATTTCCAAAGTATCGGGCATGTGCGCGGTAAAAGAAACATCCAAAATCGCCGTTTTAATGCCGCGACTTTCGTGGATGTCGAGCACCGTGCTGACCAAAAATCCGGTTTGCCACAGGGCGGCGCTGCCGGGTTCTAAAATGACTTCGAGGTCGTGTTTTTTCTTGAAATTTTGCAGTACTTTGATTAAGTGGTCAGTGTCATAATCTTTGTGTGTCATCAAATGCCCGCCGCCCATGTTCAGCCACTTTATCTGCGGTAAAAGGTGCCCGAATTTTTCTTCAACCGCCGCCAAAGTGTTTTCCAAATTATAAGAATTACTCTCGCACAAAGTATGAAAATGCAACCCTTCGACACCTTCCGGCAGTCCGTCCGCAAATTTATTCGCCGTCTCGCCCAAACGCGAACCCGGCGCAGCGGGATTATACAAATCCGTCTCGACCGAAGAGTACTCCGGATTGATGCGAATACCGCAGGAAATGTGCCGCTCGCAGGCTTTGACGCGCGGGTAAAATCGCTCAAACTGCGACACCGAATTAAAGACCAAATGACTGCTCAATTCCATCATTTCCTCGAATTCATCTTCGATATAAGCCACGTTGTAAGTGTGCGCCCGCACTCCCATTTCGCGGTGTATTAACCGCGCCTCGTTGAGGCTGCTCGCCGTCGCCCCTTGCAGATATTCTTTGATAAACGGAAACATCGGATAGAAAGAAAAGGCCTTGAGCGCGAGGATGATATCGACTTCCGCCCGCCGACCGACGGACTGCATCAGTTCGAGATTTTTGCGCAATTTGGCGA
>JAHDCG010000188.1:0-1193 GCA_020629965.1 Saprospiraceae bacterium
ACCGTCCACCGTCACAGCATAATCCGCGTCGCATCATACCACTCATTATACTCGTGCAAAATCTCTTTCAGTTGACGAAAACGGTAGCCTTTCGTACCGATTTTTTTCGCCAATTCGGGATAATCGGCAACGGCTTTTTTCAGCTTCTTGCGAAAGCCGACTAAATAGACGCGAAAGGGCGGGGTGTCCGCTTTTTCCAACCAAATTTCCGTCGATTTGTAAGTGTTGGAATAGGACGCAATATCCCCGTTGTCGAAGGAGACGGACTCCGTTTCGTTGCGGTACATTTTGATGCCGCTGCCCGCCACTTCGATTTGCAAAAAGAGCCATTGCTGCCCGTTAAATTTACTTTCGTATTCGATTTTTCCCGCCTTTTCCACGTAAGCAAAACCCTTGATTAAAAACGGGTGAATGCTGTACAAATCGCCGAAATCATTGCGAAACATCAACTGTCCGCCCGTCTCCGTCGTCTTAACCGACAGCACCTGCCCGGTGATATATTTGTTATCTTTGGTAATTAACCAGCCTTTGCCCGCCGCCTGCAAAACCGAGGGCGCGGCGATTGCTAAAACAGAAAAAATCAGTACGAGGTATAAATTCTTCATATTATCAGTATTGAAAATTTGCTCTGAAATACGTTTAGACAAATATAAATGCTTTTGGCGAAAAATGTTTAGTCCGAAAGAGTTAATGTTCGCGCCGCGACGGAAAAAATCAGTAGGACTTTTCTCGGGTTACCTGCAACTTTTCCCTTTCAAAGACCTTAGTTTTGCAACTTAAAATTTACTATTATGGAAATCAAACTCAATCGCCTCGACGATAACTACCTCATGGAAGCCGTCAACGAAAACGGCAACACCCTGCGTACCGACGGCTCGCCCGCAATCGGCGGCAGCAACCAAGCGATGCGCCCCATGCAGTTGCTTTTGGCGGCGGTCGGCAGTTGCAGCAGCATCGACATTATCAGCTTATTGCGCAAACAACGTCAGGATTTGCAAGACATAAAAATCACCGTCAACGGCGACCGCGAAGAAGGAAAGGTACCGTCGCTGTTTACCAAAATTCGCGTACACTACGACCTTTACGGCGACATCGACGAGAAAAAAGCCAAACGCGCCGTCGATTTGAGCATGGAAAAATACTGCTCCGTCTCGCTGATGCTGAATAAGCAGGCGGAATTTGCGTGGAGTTAT
>JAHDCG010000188.1:1293-8483 GCA_020629965.1 Saprospiraceae bacterium
CCGATTTACCTCACCAGCAGTTTCACTTTCGAGTCCGCCGAGGCTATGGAAGAGACCTTTGCGGGCGAGCGTGACGGCATCATTTACAGCCGCTATTCCAATCCCAACACCACCGAACTCATCACGAAAATCTGCGCTATGGAAGGCGCGGAAGCCGGTTTTGCCACGGCAACGGGCATGGCGGCTTGCTACGCGGGCATCGCGCCGTTTGTGCAGCAGGGCGACCACATTTTGGCGAGTCGGGCGGTTTTCGGCTCGACGCACCGCATCCTGACACAAATTATGAAAACGCGGGGCATCACCTACACTTACGTGGACCCGCAAAACATCGACACCTGGGGCGAGTCTGTCCGGGAAAATACCAAAATGATTGTGTTGGAAACGCCGTCAAATCCGGGTTTGGCGTTGATTGATTTGGAAAAAGCGGGCAGATTAGCGGAAAAACACAAACTGATTTTGCACGTCGATAACTGCTTTGCCACGCCGTATTTGCAGCGACCGATTGACTACGGAGCGCACTTGGTTTCGCACTCCGGCACCAAATGGATGGACGGTCAGGGGCGCGTTTTGGGCGGTTTGATTGTCGGAAAAGAGGAACTGATTGACGAGGTGATTACCTTCTGTCGGCACACCGGCCCGGCGATGTCGCCTTTTAATGCCTGGGTCATTTCCAAAAGCCTCGAAACGCTCGCCGTGCGCATGGACAGACACTGCGAAAACGCGCTGCAAGTCGCCGAATTTTTAGAAAAACAGGATGAGGTGCTGCACGTTTTTTACCCGCATTTGCCGTCGCATCCGCAGTATGATTTAGCTAAACAACAAATGAAAAAAGGCGGCGGCATCGTTACTTTTGTCCTGAAAGGCGGTGCGGTAGCCGCGAAAACATTTTTAAATCGCATCAAAATGTGTTCGCTGTCTTCCAATCTCGGAGACACGCGCACGATAGTCACGCATCCGTCCTCGACGACGCATTCTAAGCTGTCGGAGTCGGAGCGGCAATCGGTCGGCATCGTACAGGGCATGGTACGGATTAGTTGCGGGCTGGAGCACATCGAGGATATTTTGGCGGATTTGAAGGGGGCGTTGTAATTTTTTTTTTACGCTGATTTTTTATGAATTTATATTATTTTCGCTGAATTATGTTGCTGAAAATTATTTGTGAATCTGAATTAAGAAATATGCTCTTGAGGTTCAGACGTCGCAGTGCAACGTCTCTACGCTGTGGAAATTTCCGGACTTTCCGTAGAGACGTACCGATGGGACGTCTTGGTATGAAAAAACGAAATCGGCGAGTAACAATTTAATCATTTTAAAATAAAAATTTCGGAAACAGGTTATAATCATTGATTAATAACTGTATTTGTAATATTGAAACATATTAAAACTACTACAATGAATACATTTGAAAAAAAGCATTTACTAAAATCAATCGAAGATTTACCCGATAAGTTTTCTCTTGATGAATTACTCGATAAGTTAATTTTCATTCACAAAATAGAAACCGGTTTAGAACAATCCAAGAATGGTCAGTTAACTTCACACGAAGATGTGGCTAAAAAATTTGGTAAATACCTGTCTTAATTTTCGACAGATGCCCTAAAAAAAGTCTCGACCCCAACCCAAAAGTTGCAATCGAGACTTTTTCATTCCGGCAAAATCACCTCTACCGCTTCACCAATTTCAAAACATCCCGCGCACCGATTTGCAGAAAATACACGCCCTGCGGCTGCTCCGCAAATAAAACGTTCAGTTCCTTTTCCGCGCCGGCAATCGTCGTTTTTTGACTCCAAATTTCCTTGCCTTTTGTATCCGTCAGCGTAAAATTTGTTACGTCGTCCGCAATTTCTGTCGGCGTCACCGTCAAAGAAATGTAATCCGTAAACGGATTGGGCTGCGCCGTAAATTCGGGTTTTACACAAGATTTTTCGACAAAGACAACTGCGGAATACGTGGCTGTTCCGTCAAAATCTACTTGCTTTAAGCGGTAATACGCCGGCTCGGTAAAGTCCGTATCGACGTGACGATATTGCGACTCGCCTTCTCTTTCATTTGTACCTTCTATGTAAGTCAACTCTTCCCACGGCTTGCCCGCGTGTGACTTTTCGAGTGAAAAACCGGCGTTGTCGATTTCATTGGTTGTCGCCCAGGTCAACACCGCATCGCTGCCTTTTTCTTCGCCCGCAAAGCGCAACAATTCGACCGGCAAAACATTTGTCGCCGCGATGGCGAAGGTACTAAAAGCCGTCACACCCGTCGTCGAAACCACGTAAGGGTCGTTGCCCGTCACGGGAACGGTCAACAATTCTTCCCAAGTCGTGCCGTCGTTTTTGATGATACCGGCTATCGGTCGGGTGAACGTCGCGCTTTCTTCACTGCCGTTCCATTGCAAGGTGACGGTCGTGTTGACGCCGCTGTTGTCGGGCGTAATTTCCCACGATTGCTCGACGCGATCCGGGTCAGAGTAGTTACCGCCCGTCGTTCCGTTTTCCAAGACAGCATTAAAACCGCGCACCGAAAAGTTGCGGGTCGTGCCGCTGTTGTTGAGCGTGACGGGGTTATAGGTGTCGTTTCCGACGGGAAATATGACGTCGTTGTTGCCGACTTCCTGCACTAAAAATTCATCCGCGCCGGGCGCATCGGGCGTTTGTACGTAAGCCGTTGCCGAGCCGCCGGTGATGGTCGCGCCGGAGAGCAAAGTCAGATTTCCGTCCGTTAAAATGTAATTTCCGTCCGTCAGGCGCAATTCCTGACTGACCGTATTGGCATCCGCCAAAGTCAAATCGGAGCTGTTGTCGAGTTCCAAAATGCAGTAATCGGTGCTGCCCGTTGCGGTCTGTGCGCCGCTGCCCGCAAAGCGCACCGTGCCGCAGCCCGTCAGATTTCCGTTGTTGATAAAGTCGCCGAAAATTTCGAGCGTACCGCTGACCTGAAAATCTACGCCCGCTTCGATTTCTAAATCATTCGTCTGCAAATTGCCGACAAAAGCGGGTTTGGGGTTGGCGTGCGCCGGCACTAAGACATTGATATTTTGGCTTGGAATCAAACCTTCTTCCCAATTACGACAGTCGGCGGTATCGTCAGTCCCCGCATTTCCCGTCCAAATCGCCGAGGTGATTTCCGCCGGAAAACTGCCCGTCGATACGGACTGTGGCGCAGTGTAAGTCAAACGCACAATCGCCGTTTGCTCGGGCGTGTTATTCGCCGCATTGCGCAAACGCGCCGTCACCCAGCCCGTGTAGGTCGCGCCGAAACTACCCGTTATCGAACCCGCACCCGTCGCCGTGTGCAGCGTATTTCCGTCCAAATCAAAGAAAGTCACGACCGCAGCGTCGGTCTGCGGCTCGACGACATAACTGATTGAAGTACCGCTTTGCACAAAGATTTTGCCGACCGTGCGCGAGTTGGTCGAGTTGGCGGGCAGTGCGCCGCCCTGCATCAGTGATTGACAGTGACTGTCGCCGAGGTCGTTTGCCATTTCCCACTCCTGCGTGGTGACGGGACTCAAAGGCGGATTGTAGCTCGCCAAATAACTTTGCATCGCCGCCACGGAAGTAAACGGCGTGTTATTCGGCACGGGTGCCCAGACCGAGTAGCCGTGGTATTCGTCCGCAACCGCCGCCGGAAAGTTGACGGGTTGGGTCAAAACGCGGGTGCGTTGGTCGGTGGGTACGGTGTAAGTCATCAGCCCGTTTGCGCCGGAGTAGTCCATCAGCACGGTGCCGGGAGCAAAGTCGGTATCGACAAAAACCTCCTGTACCTGCGTGAAGTGGTCGGTGACGCCGATGAGGGCTTTGCCGCTGCGCTCGACGACATAGTGATCGACTAATGCGCCCTGTGCTACAAAAACTGTTGATTCCGCGCTGCGCACCTTATAACTACCGCTTTTAAAATCCAATTTTTGGTGGCACTGCATGATGTTTACCAAGTCTTCGCGCACGGGCAGTTCGGTTTCGCTCGTCGGATTGTGCGAGAAGCGGTTGCCGTTGTAACCGATGTCGAAAAGGTCTTCAAAGAATACCTGCGGGTTGCCGTCCACGGCGTGAATAACCGCGTAGGCGGCGGCGAGGCGGGGTTCGTTGGGTTCGATGTGCGCGGAAAGTTCGTCGCCCGTGTTCCAGCCCGTGTAGTTGCCGGCCGCGTCTTTTTGCGGGCGAAAAGTATCGTGATTATTGACAAAGGGCACGGTGCGGTGAATGCCGCCGACATTCAAAATGCGGTTGGCTTCGGTCTGTTGTGCGCCCGCCAAAGTCGTCATATCGAAGTTATCGAAACCATAGACCATGCCGTACAAACCGCCGTCATTATCGAAGGCGCGGAGCGAAAAATCGAAGACGCCGGCGCGACCCTGCACGGCATTGTACCAGTTATCCACATCGCTCGTTCCGCCGACGTATTCACCGACGGCAAACATGGAATTTCCTTTCGCTGCAAAGCCCGTCGAGTTTTGCAGATTAAACAAAAAATCTTCGGCAGCATTGAAATCAAAGTGCTTTACCGCGTCGATGCGCACCCCGTCGTAGCCCATTTGTTTCATGTTCCAAATCAGCCAATTACGCATCCCGTTGCGCATGTAAGAGTTGGACTGCGGGGGATTGTGCGTTGCGTTCGAGCTTTGCCCGAAAGCGCCGTCGAAGTAGCAAATATCGGGACCGAAAAAGGCCTGACAAATATCGCCGGAGTTGCAATTGTGCGCCGCGTTGGCGTGAAAATTTTGGTAGTTTTTGGAAAAGCGACCGCTGCGACTCAGGTAATCCGCCGCGCTTTGGTCGGTCGCGGGAGTGAGCCAGGAGGTATAGCGAAAATTGGAAAAAGCATCGTTGGTCGAGGCCGGGTCGGTGCCGCCCGCACCCGTCTCGCTGCCCGCGCCGATGATGTGATTGGGCACGATGTCCTGCATGACTTCGATACCGTTGGCGTGGAGTACGGCGACTAAACGCAGGAGTTCGTCTTTAGTGCCGATGCGCGTCGCCGCCATGCCTTTTTGAAATTTATCGCCCAAATCGTAATGGTCGAAAGGCGCATAACCGACGCCGGGCTGCCCGAAGTCCTGATTTTTGACCGAGGGCGGAATCCACACTGCGTCGATGCCCATCGAACGGAGGCGGGGCGCGAGTTCGGTGAGATAATTTGCCCAGCCGTTGGGATAATTATCGTTTTCGTAATCCCACCAAAAGCCTTGAAACAGGACGCGTTTGGTTTGGGCTTGGGCATTATAAGTGAAGATGAAAGCAAAAAGCAGCAGGATAATTTTGCTGAAATGTAAAGTTATTTTAGTCATTGTGTAAAGATTTTAAAAGTAGTTGGGTTGCAAAGGTTGGAACGCTCGGGTTTATTTATTCTGTTCCGATAATATTTTAAAAAATCCGAATTTGGTATTCGGAAAGACCGGCGTTTTGAGGCAGGAAAAATATTGAAGATGAGTTTTAGGCAGGTTCTTAAATTTACGAAAAATAAGGTCTTTTCGGTTTACACGGTCAGTTCGATGCGATTGCCGTCGGGGTCGAGAACGACGCTTTCAAAATAGCCGTCGCCCGTGGTACGTGCCTCGCCGGCAATGGTGTAGCCGTCCGCCCGCAGTTTTTCGGTCAGAGCGAGTACGTTTTCTTTGCTGCCGAGTGCGATTGCGAAGTGGTTGAGTCCCATGATTTCCGCACCGAAGGTCTTGCGATGTTCGGCGACATCGGGACGGTGCATGATTTCTAAGCGTGTTTTATTTGCAAAGGAAAGAAAATAAGAGGAAAATTGTTTGCCCGAATTATGATATTTGTCGCCCGCTGTCGCGGAAAAATATCGGACATAGAAGTCTTTGCTGCGCTCTAAATCGGCAGTCCACAAGGCGAGGTGGTCGATTTTCATACAAGTTTTTTTTAGTACAAAAAAATACAAAAGTTCCGATGCAGCGGCTTACCTATCTGTCTCTATCCTTTCTCCTCTCCCCTTTAAGTACTCCTCCAAAGCCGCTTCCAAAACATCCATCGCGCGATTTAAGTCCTTGACGTTCAGCACATAGGCAATTCGTACTTCATTTTTTCCTAAGCCCGGCGTCGCGTAAAAACCCGTGCCCGGCGACAGCATGACCGTTGTGCCGTGATATGAGAAATCGGTCAACAGCCACTTGCAAAAACGGTCGGAGTCATCAATCGGCAGTTGCACAAAATTGTAAAATGCGCCGCCCGGTCGGTAGCTGACCACGCCCGGCATTTTGCGCAATCGCTCGTACAAAGCCACGCGACGACGGTCGTATTCCGCAACGACTTCTGCCATGTAAGCGGGCGGTGTGTCAATCGTTGCTTCGGCGAGAATTTGCCCCAGACCCGGCGGACTCAACCGATACCGCGCATACTTGACGGCGGCGGAAATCACTTCGGCGTTGCGTGTCACCAAACTGCCGATGCGCGCCCCGCAGGCAGAATATCGCTTAGAAATACTGTCCGCAACCACGGCGTTTTTTTCGAGACCCGGCAGATTTAAAATCGAGAAAAACTCCTGCCCGTCGTAGCAAAATTCTCGGTAAACTTCGTCGGCTATCAAAAACAAATCGTGCCTTTTTACCAAAACCGCCAACTCTTGCAATGCCCGCTCGGAGTACAGACAGCCCGTCGGATTGTTCGGATTACAGATAAAAATCGCCTGCGTTCTCTTGGTAATAACCCGCTCGAAGTCAGCCGGTTGCGGCAACTTGTAGCCGTCATCGACCGTGCAGAGCAATGGCACGATTTTGACTTTGGCGATATTGGAAAATCCGTTGTAAATGGCGTAAAAAGGCTCGGGCACGATGATTTCGTCGCCTTCATCCAGACAACTCAACATCGTCAGCAGAATGGCTTCGGAAGCCCCCGTCGTTATCATAATGTCATCCGGCGCAACGTCGATGCCGAAGCGACGGTAGTACTCCGGCAGTTTTTCGCGGTAACTCGTGTTGCCGAGGGCGGGTGCGTATTTGATGACGCGGTCGTCGTAATTTTTGACGGCAGCGAGGGCATTCTGCGGGGTCTCGATATCGGGCTGTCCGATGTTGAGATAAATGACTTCCGTACCGCGCTTTTCGGCGGCGTCGGCGAAGGGAATGAGGGTGCGAATGGGTGAGTCGTAAGCCTTTTGACCCCGACCGGAGATTGCGGGCATGTGTGGTAAATTATGATTTCGATTGATAAAAAATACGAGGCACAAGTACCGGGCACTTCCAAAGT
>JAHDCG010000041.1:0-39537 GCA_020629965.1 Saprospiraceae bacterium
GCGTCCGTGGCGCGGATGACCTCGCTCGGGATGACCGTCGGGCTGCCGTCTTTGCTGAGGAAAGTGTTTACGCCGATAATCGGAAACTCGCCGGTGTGTTTCAGCATTTCGTAGTAGTGACTTTCCTCTTGGATTTTGCCGCGTTGGTAGCCCGTTTCCATGGCGCCGAGTACGCCGCCGCGCTCCGTGATACGGTCGAATTCCGTGAGTACCGCCTCCTCGACGAGGTCGGTCAGCTCTTCGATGATGAAGGCGCCTTGCAGCGGATTTTCGTTACGGGCGAGACCCAATTCGTGATTGATAATCATCTGTATCGCCATGGCGCGGCGTACCGACTCCTCGGTCGGGGTGGTGATGGCCTCGTCGTAGGCGTTGGTGTGCAGACTGTTGCAGTTGTCGTAAATGGCGTAGAGCGCCTGCAAGGTGGTGCGGATGTCGTTGAAGCTGATTTCCTGTGCGTGCAGCGAGCGTCCGGAGGTCTGAATGTGGTATTTTAACTTTTGACTGCGGGCGTCGGCGTTGTATTTTTCGCGCATGGCTTTCGCCCATATTCTGCGGGCGACGCGACCGATGACGGCGTACTCGGGGTCCACGCCGTTGCTGAAAAAGAAGCTGAGACTGGGGGCAAATTTATTGATGTCCATGCCGCGACTCAGGTAGTATTCTACGAAAGTAAAACCGTTGGAGAGCGTGAAAGCCAACTGCGAAATCGGGTTCGCGCCCGCCTCGGCGATGTGGTAGCCGGAGATGCTGACGGAGTAAAAATTGCGGACGTTGTGGTCGATAAAATACTGCTGCACGTCGCCCATGAGTTTTAAGGAAAACTCGGTGCTGAAGATGCAGGTATTTTGCGCTTGGTCTTCTTTCAGGATGTCGGCCTGCACCGTACCGCGCACGGCGGCAAGGGCGGTTTTCTTGCACTCGGCGTAGGCGTCGGCGGGCAGTACCTCGTCGCCGGTGATGCCTAAGAGGAGCAGTCCGAGTCCGTTATTGCCGGCGGGAATGTCGCCGCGATAGGTCGGTCGGGTAATGTTTTTATCGTCGTATTTGGCTTTTTTGACGGCTTCGACTTTATCTTCCAAGCCGTGTTCGGCGATGTATTTTTCGCACTGTTGGTCGATGGCGGCATTCATAAAGAAAGCACAAATGGTCGCCGCCGGACCGTTGATGGTCATGGAAACGGAGGTCTTTGGGTCGCACAAATCAAAACCCGAATACAGCTTTTTGGCGTCGTCGAGACAGCAAACCGACACGCCCGAGTTGCCGACTTTTCCGTAGATGTCGGGACGGAAATCGGGGTCTTCGCCGTACAGTGTCACCGAGTCGAATGCGGTCGAAAGGCGGTTAAAGGGCATATCCGCACTCACGTAGTGAAAGCGGCGATTCGTCCGCTCGGGACCGCCCTCGCCGGCAAACATCCGCGTCGGGTCTTCGCCCTGTCGCTTAAACGGAAACACGCCCGCCGTGTAGGGGTATTCGCCCGGCACGTTTTCCTGCAATGACCAACGCAGTATTTCGCCCCAATCTTCGTACTTGGGCAGGGCAACGCGCGGAATGCGAGTGTGCGACAGTGAGGTGGTAAAAGTCGGCACGCGGATTTCGCGGTTACGCACATTGTACACAAATTCGTCGGCGGTGTAGGCGGCTTTTTTCTCTTCCCAGGCCTGCAAAATGCGGAGGCAGCGACCGTCCATGTCTTGTTCGAGTCGCTCGAAGGTGCTTTGCAAGGCGGCTGTAATTTCGGCTTTATTTTCGGTGTTCGCGGCTTCGACGGCTTCGATTGATTTTTTTAAACCGAAAAGGCGACGCGCGATTTCGACCTGTTTTTCGACGTAGCGGTCGTAGTTGCGGTTCGACTCCGAAATCTCGGACAAATAACGCGTCCGATTGGGCGGAATGATGTAGATTTTTTCGGACATGCCCGCCGATACTTCAAAAGAAGTCGGCAAATCCGCACCCGTTTTTTCGACCAACAGTTCGATGACCGAACGGTACAGATTATTCATGCCCGGGTCGTTGAATTGCGAAGCGATAGTACCGAAAACGGGCATTTCCGCCGGGTCGGTGTCCCACAGATTGTGGTTGCGTTGGTACTGTTTTTTGACATCGCGCAGGGCATCGAGGGCACCGCGTTTGTCAAATTTATTGAGCGCGATAATGTCGGCAAAATCGAGCATGTCGATTTTTTCCAACTGCGTCGCCGCGCCGTATTCGGGGGTCATCACGTAGAGCGAGGCGTCGGAGTGGTCCACGATTTCGGTGTCCGACTGCCCGATGCCGGAGGTCTCCAAAATGATTAAATCGAAGCGGGCGGCTTTCAGAATATCGACCGCCGTTTGTACGTGTTTGGAGAGAGCGAGATTGGACTGACGGGTCGCCAAAGAGCGCATATAGACCCGCTCGTTTATCGCCGCGTTCATGCGGATACGGTCGCCGAGCAGTGCGCCGCCGGTCTTGCGCTTGGAGGGGTCCACGCTGATGACGGCAATGGTTTTGTCGGGAAAATCGGAGAGAAAACGGCGTACCAACTCATCGACGAGCGAGGATTTGCCCGCGCCGCCGGTGCCGGTGATACCCAAAACCGGTATCGGTTTTTTCGCGCCTTCGACCTCCTCGCGCAGTTTTTGCAACCAATTTTCGTTCTCTTCCGGAAAGTTTTCCGCCGCCGAAATCAAGCGGGCAATCGAGTGATTGTCTTTGCTTTTGTATTTTTTCAACTCGCCGTTAATCGCCTTACCGACAGGAAAATCACACATTTGCAGCACGTCGTTAATCATGCCCTGCAAGCCCATGCTGCGTCCGTCGTCGGGAGAGTAAATGCGGTCCACGCCGTACTCGTGCAGTTCCGCGATTTCGGTCGGCAGGATGGTACCGCCGCCGCCGCCGACTATCTTGATGTGTCCCGCGCCTTTCTCGTGCAGCAGGTCGTACATATATTTGAAAAACTCGTTGTGACCGCCCTGATAAGAAGTCATGGCGATGCCCTGCACATCTTCTTGAATGGCGGTGCGCACGATGTCCTCGACGGAGCGATTGTGACCGAGGTGGATGATTTCCGCGCCGCTGCGCTGCATGACGCGGCGCATGATGTTGATGGCGGCATCGTGCCCGTCAAAGAGAGAGGCTGCGGTGACGAGGCGGACTTTGTTGGCGGGTTGGTATGGTGGTGGTTGTTGCATTGTTGGTTGGACTTTAGATTTTAGCCCCGATAGCTATACGGGGTAGATTTTAGATTTTCAGCGGCTTTCTCGTTGTGGATTAACCCCCTCTTAGTAGTCGGTTTTCGCTGTTTATTTATAGTCAAAAATATCTTGCTTGAGATAAGTTTCTAACTTTTGAAACGAAGGACAGCGTTGCGAAATTTTCCCGATGTCGATAGACTCTGCGAGTGAGGTATTGTGTACCGTATTGATGTATCGTTTTCTCTTTCTGGACAGTTTGATAATCAATTTTTCTAAGTTTTCTTTGGGGGATTTTATCGTTTCGGGATGATGAAATTCCTGTACATTTTTCTTCAGCTTAAAAACTTCTTTGATGTTCGGGCTGTCGCTGTGCAGCCATGCCTCTACTTCCTCTATCGGAATGCACACAAAGTTATGAGGCGCGGGGCTTTTTTCCGTTAAAGCCTGCAATTCCGCTTGTAATTTTATCAAATCATTCCTGTCCAAGTCGTGAACAAGGATAACAATTTCACAGCCTTTTTGAAACAGCAGCTTGGCATAAGAAACCGCTTTGCGCTTCATTTTTCCGCAGCCGCCGCCCGCGAATTTACTGAATTTGAATTTCTCTTTTTCAATAATTTTCAAAATCAAAAGACGAAAAACTTCGTAGTCGCTGTTGTCTTCGACGATAAGTCCTATTTGCGAAATTTTACTCATAGCCAAACCCTCCTTCTCTCCAATATTCACCGAGATTTCCGGCTTCGGCTAAGTAAGTTTTTAAGGCGGCGTAGTCTTTTTTCGATAACAATTTACGCAAAGAATTTGCTTTGGTTCCCGCACCGTTTTTTTGCACTAAGACTACATTTTCGGGTTCGACTTCATCCAAAATTACTTCGGAATGCGTGCTTAAAATAATCTGCTTATTTCGGCTTTCCTGTAAAATCAACTGCATCATACTCTCCAAAAGACCGGGATGTACGGAAACTTCCGGCTCTTCAATGAGCAGCATTTTATTGTCATCGCGGATAATGTAAAAAATCAAAGCTAAAGTCCTGAAAGTCCCGTCGCTCAATTGGTTCGGAGACAATTTCTGCTTGTCGATAATAAAATACGGAACGATGAGTCTGTTGAGTTTTTCCGTTACTATCGTGTCCGCTGCGGGCTGTAGACTGTAAGACTTAGAAGGTAGATTTTTCTCGACAATTTCGATTTCATCCACCAATTCAATTCCCGACCGACACACAAGACTGATGTACTGCCGGAATATCGGCGATTGCTTTTTATATTCCTCATACAATGCAAAAATGAACCGGGTGTAGGGTTTTGCAGCCCGATTATTTCTGTCGAACAGAGTCAAATCTTCCAAATCAATAACCGAGGGACACTGACTCGGGTCGGTAAAAAGTGACGCACCGTAATAACTCACGCTCTGCAACTCTTTAAGCAAACCGACCGCTGTTTTATCAAGTTTACGGCTCGTTTTTTCGCTCGAATTTATTTTAGCTTTTGAATTTTTTAAATAAGACGTGTACTCTATCGTGTCTTTGTCAATAATTTGGTAGCTTCCTTTACCCGATATTTCTTTGTATTTAATTGCAGCCGACTGTACATCATCTGTTTTGTTATCATCAAGTCGGTAAACCAAAGTCGATTTTAAGGCAAATTTACCGGCATTTTCAATTTCTATGCTCGCATTAAAATCAGCTTTAAATTCGAGATTTTCCGCCGAGGATCTTAAGTAAGCGGGTCGGAGTCGGTCGATGCCCGAAAATATTTTAAGCGCATTGAGAATATTAGTTTTACCCGCACCGTTAGCCCCAATCAGTACCGTCAGTTGCGGGTGAATATCGACTTTCGTGTCGATACAGGATTTGTAATTTTTTATCTCAAATTTTTCAATCATGCCTTGTAAATTCGTAACACCGAATATCGAGTTTTCGTTTTTCTGCAAAAATAGGGAAAAGGCGGGGAAAGTTTGTTTTTGTCAAACCGGTTAAAACGATAATAATTTGATTTTGGTAAATTCATTGAGTCCGCAAAAAAAAATTGTTACCGCCGTAAAGCAAAAAAAGCCCCTTACGGAGCTTTCTCATGACGTGCTTTATTTGACAACCGACTCACAACTTAAAATAATAAACCCCCTCCGCTTTCCCTTTCCCAACATCGCCGCCGCCTGCTTCTCCGTTGCCGCTTTCGTTTTCGCCGAGGTCAAAACCGTATCGAAATACACCGCAAAATGATAACCTTTTACGCCCGCTTCTTTCAGGCGTTTTTTGAGGGCGCGGGCATTGACTTTGCCCCACAGATGTGTGTACAGATTTTGCAAACCGGGATTTTTCTCCACCAAGTTTTCGATTTCATAGTAGTACCTATCGCGTGAAGCGGCGGTTTTCATGTACAGTTCCAACTTGTCCGCCGCGTCGAAAGATTGATTTTTGACAGCCGCGGAAATCGGCAGCGACTCAATTAAGCCGTATTGAGCAGTCACTTTTTCATACTTCAGTTTCAGAGTAGATTTAATGCCGCCGCCAAAGTAAATATTGTAGGATGACAGCATTCCGTCGTAGATAATTTTGTCTTTGAAAGGCAGCAAGACGGCATTAACGGCAACGGGCAAACGCATCCCGCCCAATACCTGATTTATCGGGTCTGCCAAAGCAAGTACCGCGTAGGCACGGTCGTCATCCACAAAAACGGCGTGTTTTTTCAGGGTTTTGTAAATGTAAAACATCCCTTTCTTAAAGTTCTTGTAGCCGCGCGCAAGTTCTAAATCCTCGGCGTTCAACTCGCGCGGATTCTCTCTGACAAAGCGGTCGATTAAAGCGGGCTTTTCGTATATACGGTCGCGGGAAGGTTTGATGGTTTGGACACGCATGTTGTCTTCAAAATCTTCGTAAGTCTAAGTAGCGGGCAGCAGTTTTTCTTCCTTGCCGACAAAGAAAATGAGGGCTTGATGTACGCGGAGTTGTTGGTAGTATTCTGCTTCGGTGAGGCGCATATAGTGGTATGTTTAGTAGGTTTATTTTTGACAAAGTTAGGGATTTTGACTTTACGATATAAAGCAAATTCCGATTTTTCTTCCTACCTTCCCCGCACAAAAACAAACTACACCATGCCTCAAGAGAATTTACACGACAAACTGTTTAAACAAACTTTTTCTTCCGTCAAAGAAATACGCGCTTTCATTCTGCATTTTTTGGACGAAAAAATTTACAAAGAACTCGACCTTTCAACTTTACAACTCGCCAATGTGTCTTACATCGACGCGCAGTTGCAGGAGTACTTCTCGGACATCGTATGTACCTGCCGCACCCGCGCAGGCGGCACCGCCGAGGTCTCCTTTTTGTTAGAACATAAAAGCTACTACGACGAGCGGCTTTCCTTACAAATGCTGCGGTATTTACTGAAAATGTACGACTACCAAAATCGACAAAGCAAGCACAAACCCTTCGATTTTGTCCTGCCCGTTTTGTTGTATCACGGCAGACCAAACGTGACGCATAAAGAGTTTATCGACTTAATAAACGTGCCGTCGCCCGAACTAAATGCCTACATTCCGACGTTTAAATACGAGGTCGTGGACTTGAATAAACTGTCGGATGAGTTCATTCTGTCCGTCGAGTACGGTTATTTTATGCAAAGCACCTTATTGCTTTTCAAGCACAAGAACGACAAAGAGTATCTTTTGCAAAACTCCGATAAAATCTTTACTTTTGTCAAACGCGACCTCGCAAAAGACGAACTCGATTTGATTATTCACAGTTTATTGACGTATATTTTCCGCGTGTTCGAGTTCAAAAATCCGGAATACGAAAATTTTCACAAAAAATTAGATGATATGGTACAGGCAAAAGCAGGCAGTATGTATGCGAAGTGGCAGGCGGAGGGCCGGCAGAAGGGTCGGCAGGAGGGCCGGCAGGAAGGTAAAGAGACCGGAAAAAATTTGACGTCGGTTTTAGTACTGATAAAAATTTTCAAATCTATGCCGGATATCGACAAAGAAGCAGCAGCGAATTTAGCTAATATTTCGAAAAAACAAGCTGAAAAGCTATATGCTTTGCTTACTAAAAATAAAGTAAAAAAAGCAACAGAGCTTATTGTTAAAGAATTTTTCGTCGTTGGCGAATTAAATATGAAAGACATAGCGGAGTTAAAGAAAGGCGTTACTGCATTTTACAAAAATGCCTGACAGGTAAAAGCTGCTGTCGAAAGGAAAATTTTCACAAAAAATCAGATGATATGGTACAGGCAAAAGCAGGCAGTATGATGCGGCGTCGCGTACTATCTCTGTATTTCCCAACCCTGCCCGAGATTGTGTACGTTTGATTTATGCCGTCGATGCTGCCGAATTACACATTTACGACACTGCGGGACGATTGATGTATGTTGAGAGTAATTTTACCGGCAATATGCAACTGACGCGCGGTAATTTACCGGCAGGTACCTATTTCGTCATTTTGACAGAAGTCGAAACGGGTGAGCAAGCAACCGGGAAGTTTGTTTTGTTATAGCGGGTCAGGAATGCAAAACACAAGGAACCTTTGCTTTATTTAAAAGTAATCGTACAAAAACGCCGAACAGCGCAAAGCTGTTCGGCGTTTTTTTCTTCAAAAGATTGTTCGTAAAGGCAAAATCACTCTACTCCTTTTCCTTCGGCACAAATTTCATCGAAATACTGTTCACACAGTGCCGTGTATTTTTTGCCGTAAAGCGTTCGCCCTCGAAGACGTGACCGAGGTGCCCTTTGCAGTTGCTGCAAATAATCTCGACGCGGCGACCGTCGGCATCGGGTACGCGCTCTACCGCGCCTTCGATTTCATCGTCAAAAGAAGGCCAGCCGCAGTTACTTTCAAATTTATCTTCACTGTGATACAGCGGCTGCTCGCAGCGACGGCAGATGTAAGTTCCCGCCTCTTTCATATTCGTATATTCACCGATAAACGGGGCTTCGGTGCCTTTGTATTCGATGACGCGCTCTTCGGCGGGTGTCAGTTTATTCCAAGCCATGACAGTTGTTTTATTGTTTGAGAATTTTTATTACTTTCTCAATTAACACATAAGCCGAGGTCAATGTTTTACTACATAAAAACAGCCCGCAAAACTTAATCCGCGGGCTGTTGAAACAAATTTTTGGTTAGAATAAATTTTAAATTAAAATACAGTCATAAAAAAAACAGTCAGGTTAATTAAAAGTCGGTGTAATTAAAAGTCGAACAGTCAACGACCGTAAAGCCGTTGTTAGTTTGTCGGTCGGTCGAGTCTAAACTCAACCGACCGACGCGTTTTTGAAGTCGGGAAACTCAAAAGGGGGACTTAGGCAGAATCGTTGTCAAACGGATTCGTTCATTATTTAAGCTACCTCCGCCAATACATTTTTGCCGTATTTTGCGGTGATGGTTTGTTTTAGTTGCTTACGCGCAAAGAAAATGCGGCTTTTCACGGTACCGATCGGCAAGTCCATGTGTGCGGCAATTTCTAAGTAGGTATATCCTTCGTAAAACATGGAAAACGGAATACGGTAGGTGTCGGACAGTTCCGACAAAATTGCTTCCAATTCTTCCATCATAATTGAAGAAGAAGCCTTCTCTTTGGTCACCGCTTGGTCTGCTACGTGCAGCATGTCTTCTACGGGCTGCTCTACATTGTTGCGGGTGCGCTGCTTCCGGTAGTTATTAATGAAACTGTTGCGCATAATGGTCGTAATCCACGCTTTAAAATTCGTACCGTTTTGAAAGCGGTCTTTATTTTTGTAAGCACGCATCACCGTCTCCTGCATCAAGTCACGCGAGCGGTCACGGTTTTTGGTCAGTTTCATGGCAAAGCCGAAAAGTAAGTCTTCTAATTTGTTAAATTGGGTGTTGAATTCAGTAACAGTCATCGTTGTAAAATTTAGTCGGTTAGAAAATTTTTAAATTGTCGGGTATGAAATTGCGCTTATTTATTTGAGAACTTTTGGTTAGAAAATAAAATTTTAAAAACCCGATCACACTAATCCCATCAATCAAACAGCGTGCCAACTTTACAATAAACTGATTATCAGTTACTTACAAGCATATTTCAAAAAAAATTGAAAATTAAAATTTCCTAAATATCAGAATTTTCTATTATTTAGGACAAAATAAATTGAAACCCGAGAGTGTAAAAACTTAAATTTTTTATTTCATACACGGTAAAATATTGCCCGAAAATCGTTTATCCGCGGCTTTTTATTTACCTGCCAATATTCCCCGTTATATGAAACCAAGACTTAAAACACCTGCTGTCACTTTTAAACTCCGATTACCTACCGTTAAATCAATAAAAAGAAAAAGTTAAACAAAATCCGGCACAAAAGTTAAACAAAAAATCGCCGTGTGTATCATTAGTTTACGAAACGCAGTAATATGAAATTACGCTTACGGCATTTGACAAACAAAAAAAAGCGAGCCGCCCGACCGTTCGGACAACCCGCTTTTTGTTGTTTAACAGCGTTTAAGAGCTGAATCGTTTAACTGCTCCCAAGCACTCATCCCCTCTAAACAGGGTGCAGCCCCTAAACAACTAAACGCCTAAACAAATCCTAAATATCCACATTCGCATACTTCGCATTCGCTTCGATAAATGCTCGACGCGGCGGAACTTCGTCGCCCATCAGCATCGAGAAAATGCGGTCGGACTCCATCGCATCGTCGATTGTCACTTGACGCAGAATACGTTGGTCGGGGTCCATCGTCGTTTCCCACAGTTGCTCCGCGTTCATCTCACCCAGACCCTTGTAGCGTTGTATTTTAATGCTGTTATCGACCTCTTTATCGCCCGTGTAATGTGCGACGGCCTCGGCGCGTTCTTCCTCGTCCCAGCAGTAGCGGAACTGCTTGCCTTTTTTCACCATATATAAAGGCGGCGCGGCAATGTAAACGTAGCCCTGCTCGACGAGCGGACGCATGTAACGGAAAAAGAAGGTCAAAATCAAAGTCGTAATGTGACTGCCGTCCACGTCGGCATCACACATGATGACTATCTTGTGGTAGCGCAACTTTTCGGTGTTCAGACTGCGCTCGCCCTCGTCACCCTCGGTAATGCTGACGCCGAGTGCGGTAAACATATTTTTAATCTCCTCATTGTCGTAGATTTTATGCTCCATCGCCTTCTCTACGTTGAGAATCTTACCGCGCAGCGGCAATATCGCTTGGAACTTACGGTCGCGCCCCTGCTTGGCAGTACCGCCCGCCGAGTCCCCCTCGACGAGGAAAATCTCGGATTCGTCCGGATTTTTGGAGGAGCAATCCGACAGTTTACCCGGCAGTCCGCTGCCCGTCAACACGTTTTTACGCTGCACCATTTCGCGTGCCTTACGCGCGGCGTGGCGTGCCGTAGCTGCCAGTATTACTTTATCGACAATCTGCTTGGCGGCTTTCGGATTTTCTTCCAGCCAGTATTGTAATACTTCGCCCACGGCGCGGCTTACGATACCGTTGACCTCCGAGTTACCGAGTTCGCCTTTGGTCTGACCTTTGAATTGCGGCTCCGGCACTTTTACCGAAACGATAGATGTCAATCCTTCGCGGAAATCTTCGCCCGAAATCGCAAATTTCAATTTAGAAAAGAAACCCTGTTTGTCGCCGTAGGTCTTAAACACCCGGTTGACCGCCCGGCGGAAACCCGACACGTGCGTACCGCCCTCGCGGGTGTTGATGTTGTTGACGTAGCTGTGAATATTTTCCGAAAAGGAAGTGTTGTACTGCATCGCCACCTCTACCTCCACGTTGTCTTCTTTGCCGATAACGTGGATGGGCTTGTCGATGAGTTTGGTCTTGCTTTCGTCCAAATAGGTAACAAACTCCGCCAGACCGCCTTCCGAGTAAAACTCTTCGTGGCGGTAGCTGCCGTCGTCTTCTTTGTCGCGCTCGTCGGTCAGCGAGAGGTGCAGACCGGAGTTCAAAAACGACAATTCTTTCAGACGCGCCGCGAGAATGTCGTATTTGTATTTCGTAGTTTCAAAAATATCTTTGTCCGGCGTAAAAGTCACTATGGTACCGTTGGCATCCGATTTTCCGATTTCGCGGACGGGATACTGCGGCTTACCGATTTTGTATTCCTGCTCGAAGAGTTTGCCCTCGCGCATGACTTGTACCTTCATATCTTCGGAAAGTGCATTCACACAAGACACCCCTACCCCGTGCAGACCGCCGGATACTTTATAAGTGTCTTTGTCGAATTTTCCGCCGGCGTGCAACACGGTCATGACGACCTCCAATGCGGATTTTTTCAGCTTAGCGTGCATCCCCACGGGAATACCGCGCCCGTCGTCCCGCACTGAAATCGAGTTATCGGGATGCACGGTGACGTCGATGCGGCTCGCGTAACCCGCCAAGTGCTCGTCAATGGAGTTATCGACCACCTCCCACACCAAGTGGTGCAGACCCTTGGTATCGGTGCTGCCGATGTACATGCCCGGACGCTTGCGCACGGCTTCGAGACCTTCGAGGGCGGTGATATTGCCGGCATCGTAGTTGGCCTTATCGGGGTTGGGTATCAACGAGGGGTCGAGGGGTTTTTCCTCTCTTTTTTCGTCATCGTTATACTCCTCTTGCTTGCCTTTATCTTCACTCATATTTTAAAAATGTCTGTGATTTTTTCGGACTTCAACGCCGCAAAATTTTACAAAAAAATTCTGCTCGCAAAAGTCTTTGAAATGTTGTACCGCGTTTCGCGCGTATGTGTTTTCTCTCTCCCGCAAAACGCTTGCAAAAATACGAAAAATTTGCAGCTTTTCAGCGTATTTATGTCGATTTTTCGGCAAGTGAAAATCCCTGAAATGTGTAGGTTTCGGCGACAGCGAATAATCGGCTTGAAAAGAAATCTTTTAATGTCGAAACGACCGTAAAATGCTTTGAGAATACTCGCCGGTCATATCGTTTTTTGCCTGTTGCACCGGACAAAATCGACTCTTTCCCGTCGCATTTTGGCTTGCTCTCGTCCGTTAAAAATAGACGAAACGGAAGGAATATTTTGTTTCTCATACCGCAATCGGCTCATCGACAGCGCAGCGCAGCCTTTTTTTTTTCAAAAAACGGCTTCCTTTTTTCTTTTTGTGTAAACTGAATGCCTTTTTGATTTCAATTTACAAAAAATTGATTTTACAACCTTTATTTTTTTTAAACGAAGCTATCGGCATTTTAATCTACCGTTTAGGTATGCAAATCAGCTTCAAAAATTTTTCTTATTTTACTGCCGACAAAATTTGCTTGCGGGAGAACTGCTCCCTCGCTCTTTTTCTGTCACAAATTGCGGCATACCTTAAAAAAAGCAAAGACTGTCAGGCAGATTTTAAAAGTAAGTCGAGCTGAGAAGTCTTTCATCCCCGACTCTGCTAAACCGAACATTCTCAACCCAATATCTTTTTATAAGAAGCGAAAAGTACTTTAAGATTTTAGACAAATCGATTTTTTTTCCGACTTATGAACAATCTTGATTTTTGTAAAAAAACTAATACTATCAGAAATGAAACATTTACCCGACCACCCCGTCTCCACCGCCGCTCAACGTGTTAAATATATCAGAAAAGCGAACAAAATTTCTCAAATAGAAATGTCCAAAATCATGGGCGTTTCTCAAAGCACTCTGTCACAGGTCGAAAACGGCAACTATGATATTTCTTTTGACTCAATAAAAAAAATAAGCAAAAAGTTTAATATCGACTGCAACTGGTTAATAATGGGAAAAGGAGATATGTTTATTACGGCAGAGTCGGAAAAAAAGGAAGAAAAAGAGAAATCCGAGGACGCTCGACTTGTCGGAGAACAGGGCATTCCTTTGGTAGCGGGCGAAGCGATTGCCGGCTACATCGAAAGCAAAGGCAGCAACGACTTTGTCAGCACCCTCGACACCTACCGCCTGCCCAATTTTAACGACGACCGAGAACGCCGTATTTTTGAAATGCCCGACAAAAGCATGATGCCGATTTTTCGGGAAGGCGACTACCTCGTAGCGGGCAGACAGCAAGACTCCGCCCCCCTTCCCAACGGTACGCTTGCGGTCGTCATTAACGGCAAAAATCTGTACGTCTCCCGTCTCTATAAATATGCGGAGCGCGAAAATTACTACGTGCTCAAACAAGAAAACGGCGCCACGGAAGCCAATATTATTGCTAAAAGCGACATCGAGGAAGTATGGGAAATCTCGGGGCGCATCACCCGCCACGCCGACGAAAAATTCCTGCGCAACGACGCCGACAGCATAGAAATTATGAAACGCGACCTCGACGATTTGAAAAATAAAATACATTTTCTGCTCAAAGGACGGTGATTATTTTAGGGCTTTCTCTATCTTTCCGACCGAATATTTATCGGAAACAGCTCTTAATCTATGCCCTTACTCACGCACGAATCCATCGACCCCGTCGGCGAACTCGGTACTTGGCACATCACCGAACCGGAGTCTTTTTTCATTGAAAAACTCGCCCTCCTCCCCGCCGAAAAAGACTACATAGCCACCCTCAAAGGTCGCCGCAAACTCGAATGGCTCGCCGGTCGCTACCTGCTGCACTATATGTCCGGGCGTGCCGTGCGCGGTGCCTGCATCAAAGACGAACACGGCAAACCCTACCTCATCGACTCGCCCTACCAAATCTCTATTTCCCACTCCCGCGAAATGGCATCCGTCATCGCCGCTCCTTTTTCCGTCGGCATCGACATCCAAAAATTAGTCGCCAAAATCGAACGTATCGCCCATAAATTCATGCGCCCCTGCGAACTCGACAGTCTACACCCCGCCACCCGCTTAGAGCATCTGCACGTCTATTGGGGCGCAAAAGAAGCCCTCTACAAAGCCTACGGTCGCCGCGAATTGGACTTCATCAAACACATCCGCATCGAGCCGTTTGCCTACGACCTCAATCAGGGTTTCTGCTCCGGAAAAATCCAAAAAGGCGACTTCCGCGCCTACTATCAAATTTGGTACGAACGGCGCGCGGATTTTATTTTGGTTTGGGCAAGGGAGGTTTAGTTGGTGGTTGGTAGTATTGGTTGGTGGTTGATGGTTGGTGGTTGATAGACGGGCTGTGGTTGTTTTTTTTGTTCTCGGTAGCCTTTTACTACTGATTTTTTTGCCTGATGGTAATTGCTTAGGTGTCTGACGCTGATTTTGGTAAAAGTCGAAAATATTGCGAATAAACCTAACTTTCAAGCGAAGAAAAGCGTTCCCGACTGAAGTACGGGACAGGCTGACACCGATGTTATGTTCAACGCCGGTGTCAGACACTTTTTTTCTGTCGGATTTAGGTATAACATGATTTTTTCAACACTTGCTTGAGTCAAGTGTCAGACACCTAAGTAGTTACGCCTGATGTTTTTATTTGTGGTGTTTGCATAACTTTCCGATAATTCCCGAAGCTATCCAAAAACCGGGGATGTTTACATAACTGTGTCTGCACTTTTAATTAACTGTTTTGTTTCTTCATAAAAGTCTGACAATCAATAATTAAAGGCTATTTAGAAAAACAGAGGCACAAATTTCTGAACGGTCCCCAAAAACTCTTCTAAAACTTTGAATTAACCAAAACACGACACTATTTATCAGAAAAAACACGACTCTCGATTAAACCCGCCGAAAATAAAAAAAACGAAAGCCGTCCACCAACCACCAACTATCAACTACCAACTAATCCCACCAACCACCAACTACCAACCATCAACCAATTTCCCTATCTTTGCGGCAAATTTCAAAAAGACAAAAATCATCGACGATGACACCAAAATCGGTTGCATTTCATACTCTCGGTTGCAAGTTAAATTACAGCGAAACCTCGACCATTGCGCGGCAATTCGAGGCGGCGGGCTACGCGGCGGTCAAGTTTAGCGAAGGCGCGGATATTTATGTGATAAATACCTGCTCGGTCACGGAGTTTGCGGACAAAAAATGCCGGCAGCAGGTGCGTAGGGCGTTGCGCAAGAATGAGCAGGCGTTGGTTGTGGTTATCGGGTGCTACGCGCAGTTGAAGCCCGACGAAATCGCAAATATCGACGGCGTGGACTTGGTACTCGGCGCGGCGGAAAAGTTTCGCATTTTGGACTATATCGACGAGCTGTCGAAATCGCCCGGCAAAGGCATGGTCGTCGCCGGCGAGGTGCAAACCGCTAAAGATTTTGTCAATGCCTTTTCTTTCGGTGACCGCACCCGTTCCTTCCTCAAAGTGCAGGACGGCTGTGATTACAAATGTACCTTTTGTACCATACCGCAGGCGCGCGGCGCGAGTCGCAGCAACACCATCGAAAGCATCGTTGAAAACGCAAAAAGTATCGCGGCGGCGGGTACCAAAGAAATCGTGCTGACGGGTGTAAACATCGGTGACTTCGGCAACGGCACGGAAGTAATAGAAGGCACGCGCCCGAAAAAAGAGGCGCTGTTTATCGACTTAATCCGGGAGTTGGACAAAATCGAAGGCATCGAACGCTTCCGCATTTCCAGCATCGAACCCAATTTACTGACCGATGAAATTATTGAGTTTGTCGCACAATCCGATCTCTTCGTGCCGCACTTTCATATTCCTTTGCAGAGCGGAAACAATAAGCAACTCGCACAAATGCGCCGCCGGTACAAGCGCGAACTTTACGCCGAGCGCGTCAAAAAAATCAAACACCTGATGCCGCACTGCTGCATCGGCGTGGACATTATCGTCGGTTTTCCCGGCGAGACGGAGGAAGATTTCCGCGAAACCTACAACTTTGTCAAAGACCTCGACGTAACGTATTTTCACGTCTTCACGTACAGCGAACGCGCTAATACACCCGCCGCAGAAATGGCGGACAGCGTACCGATGCACATTCGCCGCGAGCGCAACGAGCAACTGACGATACTGAGCGAAAAAAAGAAACGCGCCTTTTACAATCAATTCCTCGGCAGACACCGCGAAGTCCTTTTTGAAAAACACAAAAATCCCGAATTGATGACGGGTTTTACGGATAATTATATCAAAGTCGAATTGCCTTACGACTCCTCGCTCATCAATACGATTATGGGTGTGCAACTGATGGGCTTCGCCGACAGCGGCAATGTGACGGTGGTGGCGCAGGATATTCCGGAAGGGATTTTTGACTACGTTTAGTTGTCGGTTGTCAGTTGTCGGTTGCCCGTACCGTAGCATCGACTTTAGTCGATAGGCTAAATGAAACGGTGGACGGCAAACGGTTTTACGGTGGACGGGTTCCCGCACCGTAGCATCGACTTTAGTCGATGAGCTAACAATGAACAAAACTTTTCCCTCCTCTCACGGGTTTTCCGAGACAAGGCAAAAAACTGCGTCCGCCGGACGTGATATTGACACAAAAGAAACGAATAAAATTACACGTTTTTCTATTTTTGTGCCGCACTAACGGAATGAAATATCAAAATAAAAAATCAATCCTATAGCAACGGCAATCTTCGTGAAAAAGCGCGCTAAACGACTAAACGAAAATTAAAGCGCGCTAAACGACTAAACAATTAAACGACTAAACGAAAATAAATAATATGGCAGATGCACCACACAATTGCGTAATTATCGGCAGCGGCCCGGCGGGTTATACGGCGGCTATCTACGCGGCGCGTGCGAATATGGCTCCCGTGATGTTTACGGGTAAAGAGCCGGGCGGTCAGTTGATGATTACCAACGACGTCGAAAATTATCCGGGTTATCCCGACGGAATTATGGGACCGGAAATGATGGAAAACTTCAAAAAACAAGCCGAGCGTTTCGGAACGGACATTCGCTACGAGATGATTACGCAGGTCGATTTGGGCGGCGAAGTGAAGAAAATTTGGACGGAAAGCGGAACGGAAATTCACGCGCATTCGGTCATTATTTCTACGGGTGCTTCCGCTAAATGGTTGGGCTTGGAAAGCGAACAACGCCTTATGAATAAAGGTGTTTCAGCCTGTGCGGTCTGCGACGGTTTCTTTTTTCGCGGGCAAGAGGTCATCATCGTAGGCGCGGGCGACACGGCGGCAGAGGAAGCGACTTATTTGTCAAAACTCTGCTCGAAAGTACACATGCTCGTGCGCCGCGATGAAATGCGGGCTTCCAAAATCATGCAGAAACGCGTGATGGATGCCGAAAATATCGAAATCCACTGGAATACCGAGACCCTCGAAGTACTCGGCACGGACGAGGTAACGGGCGCGCGCGTCATCAATAACATCACCAAAGAAGAGTCGGAAATCAGCGGCGCGGCGTTCTTCGTTGCCATCGGTCACAAGCCGAACACGGGCATTTTCGACGGCTGGCTGGACATGGAAGACTCGGGCTACCTGATTACCAAACCCGACAGCACCAAGACCAACATCGACGGCGTTTTCGCTTCCGGCGATGCGCAAGACCACGTTTATCGCCAAGCGGTAACGGCGGCGGGCACGGGCTGCATGGCGGCTTTGGATGCGGAACGCTATTTGACGGCGAAGGAGATTATTTAGGTTGGTAAGACGTTAGATTTTAGACATTAGACGTTAGACTGCTGTGCTTACCTGCGAGGTTATTGAAGATAAATTTAAGGGGTCGTGAGTCCGGCAACGGGCAACTGACAACTGACAACGAAAAAAAAATTGGCAAAAAATCCAAAAGCGGACAATCCGGAAGAATTTGCGGATTTATTCGACCCGACTTACCTCGGTAATATTTTCGGGTGGAAGATTTCATTTATTTCCCTCGGCATCATACTGTTTTTTGTCGGGCTGATTGTCTATCGACATATCTCTTTAGGCGTTCCGTTTACGGGCGGTGGCGTGGTGCATCCGGCGGTGACGGATACGCTGGAGCAGGTGGTGCGTGATACGCTGCGTTGAGTTGTCGGTTTTGTTCCGGTACAAAAAATCCCGAACCTTCCGTTAAGGAAGGTTCGGGATTTTTTTTGTTTAATCAATCGCCTTTTAGAAAGGACAACCCACACATTCATTCACCTCGACCGCGTCGTTCTGTTGCGAAATGTTTTGCGTCGCCGGATCCACACAACTGCGGCAGCCGATAACTTTAAACTCGGTGCGGCGATTCAGCTGGTGGTCGCGCTCACTACACGGGATGTTGTTCGCACACTCGTTGACGCGCTCCGTCTCGCCGTAGCCACGCGGTACGAGGCGTTCGCGCTCGATGCCGTTGTCAGTCAGCCAACGCACGACACTTTCCGCGCGACGCTGTGACAGGCGCATATTATAGCGGTCGCCCGCACGCGAGTCGGTGTGTGAACCGATTTCGACGATAATATCGGGGTTGTCGTTCATTATTGTCACGAGTTTTTCCAACTCATTAGCCGCATCGTCACGGATGTAGGCTTTGTTGTAATCGTAGTAAATATGCAGTAAAAAAGGGATTGGTTCGTTCGGGGTAAAACCGTCGCCGATAGTCAAGCTCGAAGGCTCGCGGGTCATCACACCTTTCTCGAAAACCGAGCCGTCCGGGTATTCGCCCTGCGCAAATTCATTGGTACTTTCGTCGATAAAAAGTCCCGTTACGGGGTCTTCGTAGTAGCCGCGCTCGGTGATATTTCCGGGTGTATCGTTATTGTTTGTAAAGTTATTCGGGCTGCCGACCCCGCCGCCCTCATTGTTGGTGAAAGGGCTGCCTACTGTCGGTTGCAGATTGATATTGGCTTGCAATATTTCGCTCGCTTCAAAACCTTTGGTACACAGATTGTCGGCGAAGCCCGCCAAATAGACCGGCTGTTTCAAGGCTTTGACGCGGTAGCAGCATTCCTCGGCGAGTTCAAAAATCACGCGACCGCCTTCGTCCGTGTAGGCGGGTGCGGCAATTTCCTCGTCGCAGTCATTTTCCAAAGTCACTTCCGCGCCTTCTACCGTCAGTCCGGTTTCCGCATCGAAAACAATGACGCTCAACTCGAATTTCTTGCTTTTGCGCAGCGGCAATTCAATGATTTGCGGGTCGGCAAAATCCGCCTCGGTCGCACAGCCTTGTGCCGTATTTTCGTCGTAAGACTCCAAACCGGCCGTGAAATCACAGCAGTCGCCGGGTTTGATGTCGATGGTAATTTTACCGTCCGCGCCCGTGGTCATGGTTTCGTTTTTGCAAGCCACATCGACCTCCGCGCCCTCTAAAGGCTCGCCCGTTTGCTCGTCAAAAACAAAAACTTCCATCGGTACGGCAATCTTTTTAAAAGTATAAATATCGTCTCCGCCGACGCCGCCGATGCGGTCGGAAGTGAAGTAACCGTTGCGGCCGTCTTCTTCAAATACCAAACCAAAATCGTCGGAAATGGTATTGACGGGGAAGCCCAAATTTTCGGGAGCCGTCCAGTCGTCGTTGCCGCGATTGTCGGTGTAAAAAATGTCTAAACCGCCGAGACCGATAAGTCCGTCGGAGGCAAAGTAAAGACGGTCGGTGTTGTGATCGACGTTCGGGAACAACTCGTTGCCTTCGGTATTGAGTACCGGGCCGAGGTTCATCGGCGGGCCCCAACGTCCGCTTTCCTTCTTAGAGTAGTACAAATCCATGCCGCCGAAACCGCCGGGCATATCCGAAGAAAAATACAAAGTATTGCCGTCGCTGCTGAGCGTCGGGTGCGCCACGGTGTATTCGTCGGAATTGAAAGGCAGGCTTTCCGCCTCGCCCCAGTTGCCGTCGCTGCCGGTCGCGTAATAGACTTTCAGTTTGATAATACCCTCGTCCGATTTTCCGGTCTTGCCGTCCAACAGGTTGTTGCGGGTAAAAAATACGGTTTTGCCGTCCTTGCTGAATGACACGGCGGCATCGTTGTATTTGGTGTTGATTTCTTTGTTGTATTTTTCGGGGCGACTGTAAGTAAAGTTACCGCCTTCCTTTTTGCGTGCCACGGTGTACAATTCCAAAAAGGAGCGACCCGTCCAAGTGCTTTCGCGCTGCACCGGTCCGTTGTTTTCGCGGTCGGAGGCAAAAATGACGTTGTCTTTGTAAATCGCCGGCGTGATGTCATCGGCGTTAGAATTGAAATCCAACTGCGTGATTTCATAAATTCCCGCGTTTTTTTGCATCAGTTCTTCCTCGTAATCGCAGGCGCGGGCGAGGTACTGACCGCGTTGGTCGTCGGGCACGAGCGAGATGTATTTGGCGTACCAGTCACGCGCCAAATCACACTTGCCGTTGCGCTGCAAAGACTGTCCGTAATGCAGGAAGTGAATCGGCTGTGCCTCGGGCAGTTGCACGACCTGCGAGTACCAAAACTCGGCATTGTCGCTGTCTCCTACCTTGCGGTAAGCCTCGGCAAGATTAATTTTTGCTTCGGCGACGTCGCTTTTTTCCACAATGCGGCTGTACTCGGCAATGGCAGCCTGATAATTCAGGTTGTCCATGTGATTTTTGGCACTCTTGAGTGCGCCCGCCTGTGCGAATGCCGTGCTTGCGGAGAGCAAAACAAAGCAAAACAATAAGGTTATTTGTCCAAAAATTTTCATGTTTCTTAGTGATTTATCAATGGAAATGTTGAGGGGTGCAAAATCGGTTTTGAGACAACGGCACTTATTCAACAAATCACAAATATACAAATGTTTTTTTTTAAGATTTTAGATGTTAGACTTTAGACGTTAGACTTCTCGTTTTACTTCAGCATTACCTAACGCAAAAGTTACGGCAACAGTCTAACATCTAACGTCTACAATCTAACGTCTCACCCTTAAAAGTAACGCGGTGTCACCGTCGCACTCGTGCGGTAGTTAAATTCGTAGCCCAGCATCACTTCAAAGGAACCGGCTGTCACCGTATTGATTTCGTTTAAAGGATAATCGTAAGCCGCACCGAGGCGCAGACCGTTACTCATGTTCCAAGAAAACCATACGTCCGCAGAGTCGTAAGAGGTCTTGGCATTGCTGCCGAAGGCCTGAATACCCGAGCGGAAAGACGCGCCTATCCAGAATGTCTGTTGGAATAAAAGCGACAAGTCGATGTCGAACTCGGTCGGTGCGCCTACATCCTGAAAGGCTTCTTCCGAAGAAAATTGCTTGTCAAAACCGACGTTTTTCACCAAAATCGAAGGCTTGAAAATGATATTATCGCCTTTGACGGGAATTGCCGTACCCATCGTGAAGTAGTAGTGCCGGAAGTTGCGGGCAAAGATTGCGGTTTCCGTATTTGACTGATTCGGCAGCAACTCGTACTCTATCAAATGCGGGCAGGAAACCCCTGCGTAAAAATTTCTTGTGTAATAGTACAAACCTAAGCCGAAGTTAGGATTCCATTCGTTCGGATTATCAGCAAAAACATCGTCCGGATTTTCGAGGTTCAACTGTGAAAAGTCCGCGCGATAATTTTCTACCCCGCCCGAAACCCCGATGGAGAATTTTCCGCCGTTCTTGCCGACCGGAATGCGGTACGCGTAAGAAAGATTGGCTCCTAAGGAGTTGGTCGGTCCGATTTCATCGTTGATTAAACTAAAACCTACCCCGACGCGCTCGTTTTTCAGCGGCGTGTGTAAAGTGACGGTTTGCGTAGTAGGTGCGCCCTCAAAGCCCGCCCACTGGGTGCGGTGCAAAATGCCGACGGACATGTAATCTTTAGAACCCGCATAGCCGGGATTGAAGATTAAGGAGTTAAACATGTACTTCGTAAACATGGGGTCTTGTTGTGCGTATCCTCCGGTTACGAACAAAAGCAGCATTGCGATAACGGTCAATGTCTTTTTCATAATGTGCCTGATTTAAATTTTTTTGCGTAGTTTTCTCAAATGAGTTTCGGCAACCAATCGTGATTAAATTATAATTTGCCTCCCTCATTTCTTACCGACTATGCGTTAAGTTTGTGTTTATGGTCGTCTGTTGGGACGAATGTACGGGAGGATTATCTTGAGACATTAGATATTAGACGTTAGACTGCCGTTTTTACTCGGGCACTTTTGCTCTACGCTTAGCTTCTTTTGTCTCTTACATATTATCATTTTTCAAAAACCGTTCCGTTTGAACGGTAAGGGGTGTTTTTTGAGGAAATAAATTGTCGGGGGGTGGTTTTTCTCCTCGTCTTCAGCCCCCTAACCCCCGATTCGGGGGAACTTTCTCCGGGCTTGGGTTTACGGTAAATCTTTTGATTTTTTGGTTCTTTTTTATTGTGAAAATTTGGATTTTAAGCATGACTTTTTGGAAACGTGTTCCAATTTAAAACGAATTTTAGTTTTAATGAAAGATACTCCCCCGCTCCTGGGGTCTTCATTACGGCTCTGCTTTACGTCTTCAGCCCCCTAACCCCCGATTCTCGGGGAAACTTTCTTAGGGCTTAAGTCTGTGTTAAATTTTGGTTTCTCTGTCCTTTCTGAAAAGAAAAAAAAGTAAATACTCAATCAACCGACAACCTCAAAAGAAAACCACTACCCGTCCATCAACTACCAACTATCAACCACCAACTAACGTTTAATCTCAACATACCCTCGATACTCCCCCACATCTTCCACCGAAAGCAGATAAAAATAAGTGCCGTCGGGGAGGTCGCGACCGCGCCAATTGCCTTGCCAGCCGCTGCGGTACGATTCTGTTTCGTAAACCGTGTTGCCCCAGCGGTTGATAATTTTCAAGGTATTTTGCGGGTAAAATTCGATGCCTTTGATTCTGAAATCATCGTTTACTCCGTCGCCGTTCGGGCTGAAGCCGTTCATGACTTCAATCTCGGCATTCTCTTCGTCGATGCAGTCGATTGTGAGATATACCTGCGCAGTGTCGCAGCCGAATTGGTTGCAAAGGACGTAAGTGAATGCGTCCTCACCACAAAAACCTTGTGTGGGGGTGTACTCGATAGTGCCCGTGTTATTTGCCTGCGCAGTGCCCTTGCTTGCTGCGCCGCCGCCCATAGCGGGCAGGACATATACCACGATTTGCGAACCCGGAGGAATGGTATCATTGCCTAAGACGTTCGCGGTGAAGGGTGTATTTTCAAAGGTAGAGAAAGTATCGTCAACTGCTGTGGGAGGGATGTCGGTGACGCCGTTTAGGTTGTCTTCTTCGACGGTAATGTAGTAAAAAGTCGTGTCACAAATCAGGTTCTCATCGCATACAACGATGCAAGCCGTGTCTGTGCCGATACTAAGTGCGGTTGCATTGAAACATAAAGATACATCTTCTATATTAAAAATCATATTATCTCCCGAAGATTCTTCACAAATATTGAAAATTGTGTAAGATTCGCCCGGTAATTCGCCCGTTTGCGGGCAATATTCGCGCTCTTCCCCGACAGTCAGTACATCCGTGACGATATCGACCTGCGGGGTGATGACATTTACGGTTAAGTAAGCGGTATCGGTGTTGCCGAGGTCGTCGGTGAGTACCAAACAGGCGTTATCCGTGCCGACGGAGAGACCTTCGTAGTCCACACAAAAAGTATTTTCGTCAAGTGTAAATGCAACAAAACCAACGCTTTCGCACACATTTTCGATGCCGACCAAAATGCCGGGCAGGTCGCTCGCTTCAAAGCAAAAATCGTCGAATTGACCTTGATAAATCGTATTTTCTATGTATTCGGGCTGCGGCTGACAGACGGTGTTATCGACCGTTATTGCTAAAAAAGTCGTGTCACAAATTCCCATGTTATCACACAAAACGATGCAGGCATTTTCCGTGCCGTCGCATTCCAATCCCGCGTATTTGACGCAGTTGGTTTCGCTGTCTAAAGTAAAGCTGACAAAATCGCCGCTGCTTTCCGGACAGATATTTTCAAGCGAAACGGGTTCACCCTGTAATTCTGACAAATCTAAGCATAGCTGATAAACTTCCTGATTAGCGGGAATGGTATTTATAAAGAAAAACGGCTCGGTGGTCATCGGTAAAACGTTGACCGTGAAGTAAGTCGTGTCCTGATTTCCCGCCGCATCGGTCGCCACAAAACAAACGGAATCTTCGCCCGCGCCCTCTGCGGTAAATTCTACGCAAGTGCCGAACTCGACTAAATTAAAGTCGATAATGCCCGTATTGCCCGAATCGCAGCCCGCCGCGATGGTCGCAAAATTTCCGCCCTGCAACTCCGAAAAATCCATACAAACCGTTTCGGTCGCGCCTTCTTGTAGAGTCACCTGCATCGTTTCCGTTGCCGGTTGGCATAAAACATTGACCGTAAAATCTTCGGTTTCGCCCGTTTCGTCGTCCGTCACGGTAACGGCGTGCGTGCCCGTAGGAAAGCGCAAAGTGATACCCTGCGCGGTGATGCCAAAGTTGTAACCGAGATTGGAAGGCAAGCCGTTCGACATCACCGTGATGTCGAGTGTGCTGTAAGTATTTTCCGTATCGCCGCCGTAAATGAGCAACGCGCCGGGGTCTAACTGCCAGTTGCCGTCGGCGTCCGCGCCGTTCATCAGGGCGAGCAGACCGTTTAAATCATCAAATTGACCGCTGAAAGTTTCATCGTTGACCGTCCACGCATCGAGCATGTAAGGCCCCAAATTTCCCTGACCGTAAAAAGAATTGTAGCTGTAATTGAAGACCGTATCGAAATCGCAGCCCGTGATGCCGCCCGCATAAGGCGCACCGTCCTGCGTAAACGAGTAGTTCGCTGACTCTTCCAGAGAAAGGTCGATGCAGATGCCCGCCTCGGCGTTGCAATCGCTGACCGTGACCGCGTAAAAGTCTTCGAGTGAAATATTTTGTGCTTGACCGGAGGTCATCCCGAGAAGGAATAAAGCCTGAATCATCAAGGCAATCTTATTTTTCATGGGTGTTGTTTTTTTGAAAAAGTCGCCCGTCGTTGACGTGCTCGTTTTTCATCAGAGAAAATAGTTTGCAGTCTCAAAGTGCGTGCGCACAGAGAGCCGTGTTCGGTTTTTGTCGTCTTAAAAAAGTCTGTAAATCTTGGTATGCGGCGCGTTGTGCGTGTACGTGAGTTTGGTGTTTGCGCCTTACGTTTCGGGGCGTTTTGTCCGTGGTTTGGTAAAAAGTAAATCGGTCTTCGGGACAAATTGCGTAGTAAAAACCCAAAACGTATTATAAATTATTATAACATTTTACTGTATTTCAAAATGTGTGCCGGTTGCATTATAAAAAATTTATATGTGTTTGCTTTTATTTTCCTCGTTTGAAGAAAACCTCTCCGCATTCTCGCAGCCTTTTGAAAATAAATTAAAAATAATCGAACTAAAGTTTGCCGGAGCGGGTTATTATTGTACCTTTGCATCCCGTTGAAAAATACGGGGCTGTTTAACATCGCGGGGTGGAGCAGCTGGTAGCTCGTCGGGCTCAAGAAATTGCTTTTTTATCGACATTATTTCTTTGTGAGATACGAAACAAAGAAAGTGTTTTTTCAAACTATCGGTAAAATAACTTGGGCTGCTTAGTCGGAAACGATTAAGTGAATTCTGTCAAATTCGGGGAAGTCTTTAGTATGATAATCCCGAGCTAAGCTTTGATAATTTTTTTATCATTGAAAGTGTAGAGACTTGATGGCAGACACCTAAATTTTGCATCTGCAAAACACGGTGAAGAGAAAGTCCGGACTCCAAACTCAGAAACTTTCTGAGGCAGTGAAAACTGTAGAAGTGCGCATAACCCGAAGGTCACAGGTTCGAGTCCTGTCCCCGCTACTGAGTAGAAAAGCCTGACAATCAGTTGATTGTCGGGCTTTTTTCGTTTTGTGACTTGATAGATAAGCGGATGATGCGGATATAGCGGATAAAAGCGGATTTGTTGGACAGGGTTGACAGCAATTGTTGGATTTCTTCTTAACAACAAGCCTGATAATCGGTTGATTATCAGGCTTTCTGACATAAAAATACGCGGATTTTTGTATCTTTGACGATATGGAAACCAAACAAAAAGGAGACATTGCCGAACAAGCCACGGTTTTGCAAGCATTAAAATTAGGATGGGGAGTGTTAACTCCGTACGGCGACAGATTACCTTATGACTTAGTGTTTGATACGGGTGAAAACTTCGTTAAAATTCAAGTAAAAAGTGCATGGTTTGACAGTACCAAAGAAAACTATGTAACAGATAATCGCCGTACAAAAACCAACAGGAGAAGAATGATTCGGTCGAATTACTCTGCGAATGATTTTGACTTTGCCGTAATTTACCTTCAAGATTTGGAAGTATTTTACATTATGCCCGTAGAAATTTTTAACGCTTACGGCTCCGAAATTCACTTTGTAGAAAGCGAGAAAAGACAACGGAAGCCGAAATCGGCCGGTTACAGAAATGCTTGGCATTTAATAAATAACAAGAGCCACAAAACAGCGGACGCGATAGGTCAGAAAAATCCGTGAGCATCTGTTCTAATCCGTAAAATCTGTGTTCCTACTCAAGCCAAAACAGCAATCAGCGAAAATCATAAAGAATCATCCCGACTGAAGTACGGGACAGGTATCAATCAGCGTAAAAAAAAATCCGTACTAATCAGCCTCATCCGCTAAATCCGCGATTCTGCCCAAGTCAACAAAGTCAAAAAAATCACCGAAAAGTCAACACCCCGAACCGATACCGCCGTCCGTCTTCCCCGTAAACCGCCATCGTCCGCTTCCCGTTTTGCTTACACACCTTCGGGCGCGTCGCCACTGAAGCATCGCGTTGACTTTGCAGCGGAAAACTTCTCACCCTGCCCTTCATATCTACCTCCGAGACGGCAATGACCGAACCGCTGCCGCTGAAATCAAACAGGCGATTGCGGTAATTAGGGTCGAGATTGCGCGCGTCGTCGTTGTAAATAAAAAACAACTTGCCGCGTGTAATACTCATGGCGTAAGAAGAAAAATAGCCGCCGTCATTCACCGTGCGCTGTCGCTTCGGAATGCGGCTCGCCCACTCTATTTCACCGTCGGGGCGTATGTTGACGACGATGATGTCGTTATAATTGTAGTAAAAATTTGCGGTAAACCTGCCCGTGTAAAAGTCTTGAAACTCATCGCGGAAAATGTAGTATTGCTCGGCGACCAAAACCGCACCGCCGTCGCTGCGCAGGATGAGTTCGTCGAGGCTGTAACTCGTCAGCTCGGCTTCTTTGCTCACATCACCGCGCTGTTCGGCTCGCTCGGCACGTCTGATTTCACGGTTGGATAATTCGGAAGCAATAAACTCGAAATCGAACTCCTTTATCGTACTTTGCTTGATGACTTTCGATTTGCTGTCGATGCGAAAGTAACAAGTCCCTTTCGCATTTTCGGAGTCTCTTTCGGAGTAAAAACCCGCTAAAATCAAATCGCCGTCATTCGCAATGCGAAAAGTCAAATCGGTGATAAATCGCTGCCCCAAGTCGATTTTATACTCCTTTTTACGCTCGCCGCTGTCCGTATAAGCAAGCACGACGTAGCGGTAATTTGCCCGTCCGCTGCCGCCGCGACGTGCCGCTCGGTTCTCATACACGATGCCCAAAACGTACACATTTCCGTCTTTATCCGTGCGATAATCTTCCACCGAAAACACATCGTCGTTGTACGGCAACTTGATATTTTTCTTCCACAATTCGTTCATTTCACTGTCAAAAACGCGAAAAGCAAACTGCTCGGGCGTGTTGCGCTCATAAGGCAACTGATTGTAAATGAGCAACTTAGTACTATCCTGCGACAACCGCGTATCAAAATTTCCCTCTTTTACTTTATTTTTAGAATCAATCTCGCCGACCAAAGTCAGCTTGCGACTCGGTTGCAGCCGCGCACTCAATTCCTGCGCAAAAAGGTAGTTTTTCTTTTTCGCCACATTATTAAAAGAAGTCAGCAAATAGTGCTTGCCGCCGACGGTAATCACATCCTCGAAATCCCGAATTTTCTTCTTATACTTCAAGTCGATTTCTTCCGAACGCTTCAACTTCATATCGTCCGTATATTGCTCTATCCACACGCGTTCTTTAGCGGAAATCGCCGTCGGATTGCGCAGTCGCAGCGCCAAAAACCCGCCCGGTATCTGACTGATAATGCGCGAAATATAAGAGTTATTCGGCTCGGAATACTCGGGTCCCCACTCGATTTGCGCGGGTATGATGTCTTGCTGTGCCGTCACGGAAAACACGGATGAAAAGCAAATAATAAAAAGCAGTTTGTGCATAATTTTCTTTTAAAAACAAAGAAATATTTTTCGAGTCACCGAATAAACAAATAAACACCTAAACGGATAAACAATCGAAATTACCTTTTCTTCAAATAATCAATAACCAACAAACGAATGTCGGAGCGCAAATCGTCTGTCTCCGTCGGGCTTTCGATATTTAAAATATCCGGATTGTCGGGCGTGAAAAAATCCATGCCGCTTTCCAGACCCGTCAGCAGAAAATCGGTGGTGATGACGCGGTAAGTTTTTGCGGGGTCGATTGCTTCGCCGCCGGCGTACCAAGTCGCGTTTTCCTGATTATATCGGAAGCCGTCCGTTTGCAGAAAGCCGCCCTTGCCTTTGTTCGCTAAGCCCTGACGCAGCATTTTTTCGAGCAGACTGCCGCGCATTTCCACCTCTTCCGTTCCGCCGCCGAAGGGCAGAGCGCGAAACATGTCGATGGCGTAAATATTGCCTTGTAGTTGGTCGTCGATGCGCACCGAGCCGCTGTTAATGAGCGAACCGACCACCTCGCCGCGCGCGCCCGCCGTCATGGCACGAGCAAGAATGTCGCCGAAATTGGTGCTGCGGTTGCGAATGCTGCTTTCGCGGGCATCTAAAGGCACTTCGGTGGTGTAGATTTTTTCGTAAGGCGTCGGGTAAATTTGCAAAATCAAGTCGTCCTGTACCTGCGTCCATTTTTCGGTCAGTGCCAAAACCGCCGGGTCGTCGGGCACGGCGTCGGTGACGGCTACGGCTTCCGAGTCGATTGTGACCTGCGGTTCTTTGCCGCTTAAAACGAGCTTGACGCGGTGTATCCAAACGGATTTGGCGTTGGCGTCGGCTTTCATGATTGTGGTATTTCTGACCTTGACCTGCATTTGGTCGTGATCGTGACCGCCCATAAAAATCGGCACGGTAACGGGCATCATTTCGGCGAGTTTTTTGTCCTGCTCGATTTCCAAATGCGTGATACCGAGCACGACATCGCAGGTTGCGGTCAGGGCTTTTGCCTCTTCAATCGGTCTCCGGTAGAAGTCGTTATACTTCACAAAACTCTTCGGATTGGAGTCGATAGTCGTACCGAATAGTCCGATTTTCGCCTGCGTGCCGTCGCGGTCATAGACTTCCAAAATCAGGCGGTCGGGCACTGCCTCCGCGCCGTCGGCGGTTTCTTTTTTAAACTTTACTTCTTGATTATCAACCACTTGCCGCACACTCGTACCCAGCCACGCAAAGTCGCTTTCATTGATGCGGGCTTGCAATTCGGGCATTTTTACATCGAACTCATGGTTGCCGAAGGTCACCACGTCCACCCCGACCGCATTCATGGTTTGCACCATTTGCTCGCCGCTGATGCGCTTGCCGTCGCGCTTTAACTGCCCCATCAGCGAGGGATTGAGAAAGTCGCCGGCGAGGACACAGTAGGTATTTGGGTTTTCTTTTTCCAATCTTTTCAAAATGGTAGCTACACGCGCCAATCCGCCGATTCTGCCGCCGTCGGAAGGGGCGATTTCATAGACATCGTTCATTTGCAAAAAGACGACTTCGATTTGTCGGTCGTCGCAGGGCTGCGGGCGGGTGAGGCAGGATGGCAGTAGAAAAATTGTGAAAGCGAGGAAGAGAAATTTTGTTGTTTTCATAAAAATTAGTTGTGAGCGGATTTTATTGTTTAAAAGTTTAGTTCCGATAGCTATCGGAATTAAGCGTTTAGGGAGGCGCCGTTCAACCTCTTTTTTTAGAGGAAATTTCAGAATACTTTCGGCGTGCGGCGGCGAATTTTTCGGGACAAAAATAACAGGATTTGCGGTGATTGAAGCAGATTTTTGCAGCCGACCGATTTGTCCGAGATTTTTCCTTAATTTACGGTCTCATTTCACACAAACGGCAAACCGCACTTTCTATGAAAAACAACAACACAAAGCAGGAAAAGAACGAAACCGACGGAAAAATTTTGCAGGAAAATTACACGAAGGCTTTATTGGAAAACTTCGCCGAAAATCAGGCTGCCGTGCGCTTGACCTTGATTGACGACCGCACTATCGACCTGTCCGGCGCTGAAGTGCGGGCGCAAATTCGGTCGTTTGCCGACTATTTAAATCACTTGAAAGTCGGAAAAGGAAAGGTCGTGGCGGGTATTTGTCAGGACTTGCCGGAGCGCATTTTTGCGATTTTAGCCACGCATAGCTTGGGCGGAAAATGGCTGGAAATTTCGACCGCCGCCACCGCCTCGGAAGTCGAAACCCTGATGAAAATGTACCGTCCGCACGCTGTCGTTACTATGGAAACTTTGCCCGGCAATCCCGGTTTTTCCAAAAAAATTAACAAAGCATTCGACGAAATCGACGAGATGCGCGGTGTGGTCGTGCTGCCCTCCTCGCCGCCGAAACCGGGTGCGATAGAGTACGGTCGCTACTGGAACGACACCTACTCTGTGATGCCGCAGCCCTTTGTTTTCCCCGATTATGCCCCCGATGAAGTAATTTTTGAAACTGCCGACCGCAGATACACGCACCGCGATTTTCTGCAAAAAAATGCAGCAAAGGACGATTTGTACTTTTTGAAAATGGCGGAAGGAAAACTGTTGAAAATCGGAGAGTGGGAGAATGAGGGGATACTTGGGTTTGTGAAGAGATGGTTTGGATAAATAAAACTGCTCCAAGAGAATAGAAAACCGAAGTATTCAATTAACCAAGCATTGATACCGGGCACGGAAGCGGAGAATAATTCGTTATCAATCTGACTAAAAATCAGGGTGCATAAAAGCAGCAGGAGGGTCGGAAAAAAGACGGATTTTCTGAGGTTTTGCCTGTGCTTTGTCGTTTATTGTCGGATTTTATGTCGGCGGCTAAAAGATATTGCGGTTATTTGTGTCAAGATACACGTTTTTTACAAACCTTCGTTCATCACCTAAAATCCTTCGACTCCGTGAAGAATTTACTCTTTGATTTTATCGAAAAATATATGCCGTTGACGCAGACGGAAAAGCAGGCATTGACAGACTTAGATTTGTTTCGCAGTTGTAAAAAAGGTACGGTTTTACTTGCGGAAGGGCAGCGTTCACCTTACGGATATTTTGTATTGAAAGGCTGTATCAGAAAATATTATGTCATCGACGGCGAGGAGAAGACGACGGATTTTTATACGGAAATGCAAGGCGAAACGCCCGAATGTGTCGTAACCCGTAAGTCTTCGGGTTACTTTTTGGCTTGTACCGAAGACTCGCTTATCAGCGTTTCTACTCCCGCCGACGAAGCGAAAATTTTTACTGCTTTTCCGCGCTTCGAGACCTTATGTCGCTTGGTTTCCGAAGATTTAATAATGAAAAAACAAGCCTCTTTCGACAATTTCAAAAACTCCTCACCCGAGCAGCGTTACGAAAATTTATTAGCCGCAAGACCGGATTTAATTCAACGTGTACCGCAGCATCAGTTGGCGAGTTACCTCGGTATGAAACCTCAATCTTTGAGCCGCATTAAAAGCAGATTGATGAAGAAAAAATCCTGACCGCGCCGGTATTTGTTAACTAAAGTGAACGGTTTCGAGTTCAATTCCGCCGCAACTTTGCATTGTCTTTTAATTCTAAAATTTAAAACTCATGCAAAAGTATTTTTTCTCATTTTTTTTGCTCTGCAACTCTTTCCATCTGCAGGCACAATACGACCGAACCGAAGCCGACTCTCCAAGATTTTTCGTCGGCAGCAGCCTGTTTGTCTTGTACAATTTGATACCCGACGACAATGCCCCTGACTTTGCTCAACTAAATTTCGGCTACCGTCTCGACTCCAAAAATACAGTGTCCATAGAAATAAAAACGTGGAAATATGCGTGGCCGCTCGGCATTCCTTACGGACCGGACAAGGAGGCACCCGCGACAAAATTCCCGGGCATTGTCCGTGAGTTCGGCGCGGCGGCGGCTTATCAACATTTTTGGTGGAAAGGGCTGTACACAGGCGTACACGTAATGGCGGCGCGGCAGATTTTTCTAAACGAAGCCGGCAATAAAATCAGCAACGGTTTTCAGATTTTTAATACTTACCGCGCGGGTTATCACCTCAAGATTTTCCGTAATCGCTTTTTTATCGAGCCGTCTTTAGCGGTCACGCATCGCCCTTATCACAGCAAGATGCCGACGGATTTTAAACAACAAGACGACCGTTGGTCTAAGTTTTTTATCGGCGAACCGGGGCTGCATTTCGGCTTTAATTTTTGATAAAAATTCAGCCGAACCACGCCTTCACCCGCGCCCCGAGGCTCTTTTTTTCCCGCGCCCATATCATGCGCCACACTTCGCCCTTGCCGCCGTCGGGATTTTCGGTGACGGTCAGTTCGGCACACAATCCGCCCGCCCGTTCGTAAAAATTGACGGCGGGCTGATTGTTTTTAAACACCCACAAATACGCGCCTTTATCGGGAAAATTTTCACGGATATGTGTCAGTCCTTTTTCCAAAAGTTGCCGCCCGATGCCCTGCCCTTTAGTGTCGGGTCTGACGTGCAGATTGTCGATGAGCGAGCCGTAGTCTTTGTTTTCATTACCGATGACGCAGATAAAACCCAACAGTTCACCGTCTTTTTCAGCGAGCAAAACCCATTGATTATCAGCCCGTTGTGCGGGGTCGAATTTCTTTTTCCAATATTGCAATCGTTCCCGTTCGACTTCGTTTTCTAAGAAATCTTCGCTGAGCACGTTTTTGTAGGCGGTCTGCCACGAGCGGGCGTGGAGGCGGGCGATGTTTTTGAGGTCGGAGGGGTTTGCGAGCCGGAAGTTTAACATGGAAGGTTAGTTTTTATTGAAAATTGAATTTTAGAACCTGAGCCGTAGCGTCGATTTTAATCGACTTGCTAAAAAAATCGCTTAGCTTATCGACTAAAGTCAATGCGACGGTGCGGGAAAATGCTTTGCATTTTAATAAAATTAATCGGCTTTTTTCCGCACTCTTCGCACCACCCACACCATTCCCGCACTCAAAAAAATCTTAACCGCCGCCCCTTTCCACAGATTGACGAAGCCGTATTCCGTTGCCGACTCTAAGCCGAAAAGCGTCACTAAGCGCAGCCCGCCGCACAGCAAAATTATCGCCGTGCCGAGAGTCATCAAAGCTAACAAATGCAAAAAATACCGCTCGGCAGCACGATTGTGCAAATGCGAAACCGCCGCCGCACCTAACAAAAAACCCAATAAATACCCGCCCGAAGACCCCGTAAAGACCTCGATGCCCGACGCACCGTCCGCAAAAACGGGCAGCCCCGCCGCGCCGAGCAGCAGGTAAAGCAGCACGAAAGCTACCGTTTGCCGCAGCGGTAACAGTGCCGCACACACGAGCAGCGCGAGCGTCTGCCCCGTGACGGGAATTTGCGCCAAGGGCAAAGTATAGGTCAACTGCGCACTAATGCTCAATATCGCAACGGCGAGTAAGATTTTTCCGCTGGTTTGGTAGGTCGGCAAATTTTTGAATTTTAGTTTAGGTCACGGCTTAAATCGGTCGGTAAAGGTAAGTTTACTCAAAAGATGACTTTGAGTCACCCTGTGCGTAAACCCGGCTTCGATTCGCCACCTTAGTCTGTTTATTAAACAGCAGCAACGGAAGCCGCGAAAATAGTCCTTTACCTTAACCTAAAAAAGGCAAGTCCAATTAAGAACTTGCCTTTTTTAAGCAAACAGAGACGCTAAGCAATCTAAACTCTCAACCTAAGCCTCTTCCTTCTCCCGTCCGTTTTGCTTCGATTTATCCTTTTCCTTGCGCTCATCCGCGCGCTCTTCGCGCACTTTCCACAGTGGTTTCGGGTCTTCTTTACCTTTTTGCGTTTTTGCCCAGCCTTCGCGTTGCTTTTCGCGGTCGCCGTCAAATTCATCTGTTTGGTCGTGAATGAGGTTGACCTGCGTTTCATACGGCATGTCGATGCGGGCTTCGTCCATCGCTTCTTTGACTTTTTTGATGACACGGGCGTGGGTGTGTACGACGTTGGCACGTTCGGAGTTTGTCCACCAGCGAATGCGAATCGTCACCCAACTCGCCGCCAAATCCCACGGCAAAATATCGACGTCTTTACTCGTGTCGATGCCCTCGATGCCCTGCATGGCTTTTCTTGCGACCTCGACCGCCTCGCCGATGTCGTCGCCGTAGCCGATACCCACATCGTACTGCGAGCGAATGAGGTCGTTAGCGGTTTTGACCTTGACGGCATTGGTGTAGATTTCGCTGTTCGGCACGACGATACGTTGGTTGTCGTATTGGCGAATAATGGTGGCGCGGGTTTCGATACGCTCTACCGTACCTTCAAAGCCTTCGACGATGATTTGGTCACCGATTTCGAAAGGTTGACGCAATAAAATGAGCACACCGGCGAGCCAGTTTTGCAGAATATCTTTAAAGGCAAAACCGATGGCTACCGAACTGACACCGAGACCGGCAATTAAATCTCCGGGTTTCAAAGTCGGCACGACAATGGTCAGCGCGAGCATGATTCCGATAAAAGCGACTATCCATTTGACAAAGCCGCCGAGGACTTCGCCGAGATTTTCGCGCCCGTTACTGCGCGTTCCTTTAAGGATTAAACGTTGCACGAATTTGGCGAGAAACCAAAAAATGACGGCGACGACGATCGCCACCGCAATATTGGGCAGCAACCTGACGAAACCGTCCAGCCAGGCATCCAATTTAGAAAAAATGAGAGTGGGGTTAAAATCCACTTCACCCGGTACGTCCGGATTTTTAAGTGAGTCTTGTTGAAAAAACATATTTATTTGTTTGGTTAATAAACAGGAAAGTTAATGTTTCGGTAAATCGTTTTTTTTAGTGGTTTGTTCAAAATATCTTTGCCACATTAATGTTTTTTCGGAAAGCCGAAAATAGTCTCGAATATTTGCCGTTTTAGTCATCAAAACTAACCGAATTATGAAAAAAATTACCGCTCTTCTCCTGTTTCTCACCGCCGGCGTCTTCTCTTTTGCTCAAATGCAGACCGAAAGCATTGCGATTTTTAAAAACGGTCAGTCTTTTGTGACGAAAAAAGGTGATGTCGCCGCTATCGACGGCAAATATATGATGCAGGAAAATTTGCCGTCCGCGCTTTTCGGTACGCTGTGGTTTTCAGCGCCCGACGGGAAGATTAAGTCGTTGGTAAGCTATCGAGACAGTATTGAAAACAAGAAAAGTAAGTTGCGTTTTTCGCGCATTGACCTGCTGAAAAGTAATGTCGGAAAAGAAGTTGTGTTTTACTTAAAAGCGACGGGGGGCAACGAGAACGGAGCGTTTATGAAAGGTTTTTTGCGCTATATCGACTGTGAAGCACGCGGAGAATGCACGGTCATTTTGGAAAACGAAAAGAAAACTTTTGTATTCGGAACGGAGGATGTTATGAGGTTCAAATTTGAAAACGGCATCAATATTCCCGCTCCGAAAAAATCGCTCGCACCAGTCATTGAAGTCGCTTTTACCGACCAAAATGCTACCCAAAATCTGCAAATGATGTACCTGCAAAACGGACTGTCGTGGACGCCGCAGTACCTGCTGCGACTGCAGGACGAAAAAACCGCAGCCCTCACCATGCAAGCCGTCATTGTCAATAACACCGAAGACATCGACAACGTACCGCTCGATTTGGTCATCGGTGTGCCCAATTTCAAATACGCGACCGGTCTCGAAAATTTCCTGAATTTTGCGGGTAATACCTCGCTGCCGGGTCGGAATAATACCGCTTTTCCCAACAGTTTTTCCAACGTTGCAGCACAGCAAATTACCTACGGCATCGACGCCGCACCGACCGCCGATTTTTCCGCCGGAACGGGCGCGGAAGGCAGCGAAAACGAAGATTTATACTTCTACCGCCTCCCGAATTTTTCGCTGCGCAAAGACGGTCGCGCCATGCACAATATTTTTTCCGATGAAGTCAAAATTCAACACCTATACGAAACCAATCTCAACGGCAACGTCGAAAATGCGAACAGCTACCAACCCGAATTTCTCTTTTCCGCCAATCGCCAAAATCCCGTTTTTCACGTCGTAAAATTGGAAAACACCACGCAAAATCCGTGGACAACCGCCCCGATTTTGGTGATGAACGAAAAAAACGGCACCGCCCGCCCGCTCAGTCAGGACATACTCAATTACACCGCGAAAGGCAGCAACGGCTTCGTCAAATTAACGGAAACACCCGAGGTAAAAATCAAACACGCCGAAAAACGCATCGACCTGACACCCAACGCCCTCAAGCGTTACGGTTACAATTATGCCCTCGTAAAAGTCGCGGGACAACTAACCGTCAAGTCTTTCAAAAATAAAAAAATCGACCTCAACGTGCGCCGCCAAATCATCGGCAACCTACTGAAAAGCGACAAAGAGTGGCTAAAAGCCGAAATGCTCAACACCTCGAATACCCCGAACCGCAAGACGAATGTCTGTTGGGAATTGGAAGTGAAAGCGGGCGAGGAAGTGACGGTGGATTATGAGTATGAAATCTATTTGCGTAAGTAAAAGCAATAGTAACCGCGACTTTTAAGTCGTCGTAAAGCATCCGTAGGATGCATGAATAACAACTTTTTCCCGACGACCTGAAGGTCGCAGTTACTCAAAAACCACCTTCATAAAATACCGCTCTTCCCCCTGCAGAATTTCCAAAAAGTACATGCCGCGTAAATCATTCAGCGGCAAAGTCTCTACGGAATTTTGCAGCGTTTGCGTTAAAATTAACTTGCCCGCAGTGTCGGTCAGGCGCAGCTCCGCCGGGGCACGGTTGCGTTTTTCTACGGTGATAAAATCGTGTGCGGGATTTGGGAAAACGGAAAAATTCGGGCTTTGATTTACGGGAATATTCTCGATGTCGGTCGCCAAATTATCGCACTCGATGGTAATTTCCGTGTTGTCGGTGATGCTGCGGGTTTCGGTGATTGTTTCGCCGTTGCAAATGTAAGTTATTTCGTAGTCGCCTTTAAACACGCGGGTCTCGATGTTTCCGCTCGGGTCGGCGGTGCGGGTTTCGTCTGTCCGCCATTCCTCAAAAACCAAGTTGACAAAGGCATCGCCGGGGGCGGTCATCGACCAATCTTCGTTGAAGAGATTGGCACCCGGATTCATAAAAGTCGCACCGTCCCAAAAGTTCCAAAATATGAAACCGTCGGTACTTTCGTGACTGAAAACGGCGGTCAAAAAATCGCGCAGATAGTCGGCTGCCAACTGCTGATTGATACCCGGCGGCAAGTCGAATTCGGTAATTTTGTGCGTCTTGCCGAAGCTGTCGTAAAAGTCATCCAGAGTGCCGAGTACATCGTAAATCGAATTGGGCGAGCCGCCGATGTGCGCCTGAAAACCGATGCCGTCCAAGGGTGCGCCGGAGTCGATAACTTCCTGTATTTTATTTTTCAAATCGTCGTACAGCGGGCCGTCGGTATTGCCGAGACTCATGGTTACGTAGTCGTTGATGTACCATTTGGTTGCGGGCGAAATTTCTTCGGCGCGGGTGAGAATGTCTGCGTAGATTTCCCGCCCCGTTTCGTTGTCGTTCCAATCCGCAAAGACGGGTTCGAGGTCGGTATTGACGGCGATTTCGTTGAGGGCATCCCATTCCGAAACATTGCTCTCGAAGTTAGGCAGCGTCAGCATTTCCTCCAAGTGCGCGTCGATTCTGTTCCACACATAATCGGGGTTATTCTGGTTGGCTTGAATATCGTCCGGCATATACTGAAAACCCGGCCACACCAGCGTATGACCGCGCATCTTAATCCCCTGTGCCGCCACCCAATCGGCGGCATTTATCACTTCTTCGTGACTCGCCAGCCACATTTGTTCCCAGCCGTCCCATTTCAAATCATTCTCAAAAACCACCCAATTAAAGCCGTGCCCCGCGCCGTCGAGATTGATGATTTTTTCCTGATAAAGCGGCGTAAAATCATTATTGTCAGCCAGCCGCGATGCCAAAACCGCCGAGCCGAAAGCGTATTCATGACGCGTCATTTCGATGTCGAAAGCCGCATTGGGTACGGGCGTGCCGTCGGTCGTTTGCGCATTGATAGTCAGGTCGGCTTTGCGGTAAAGGTCGATGTTGTCCGCCGCCGTTGCCCGCCATTCCGCATCGTCTTCGTAGCCGCCGTAGAGTTCGTTGTAATATTGGCTCGGCATGTCTGCTAAATCGATTTCCTCTCCGTAGCGCAGCACCGTAAAACCGCCGATGCGCACCGTCTGCGCCTGTCCGCCGAGATGCAGTCCGAAAGCGACCTCGCCCGGCGCGTAGTCGCCGTGCATCACCTCCACGGGAATGAAATACTGTCGCCACTGCGAGTTGATATTGACCGCCGCGTAAAATTCCTTGGTAAAGTCAGAAACGCGCTCGATATAGACATTTGCCGTAGCGGAAGCGGGCGGAATGCCTTCGGCTTTGAGCCACACGACGAGCATCAGTTTTTCGCCGTTCGCCACGGGAAGCGTGTTGGTAATGCCCCAGCCGCTGTCCCATGGATTGGTGCCGCCCGCGCCGACCGTGACCTCGGAATAAAGACTGAAATCCTGTCCGGAAATTTCCTCGGTGGTCGCCTGTAAATTGTAGCTGAAAACGTTGTTCATGATATCGACCTCATTATCGAAAAGTACAAAATCAGCCTGCGGCAAGTCGTAAGCGACTTCAAAAAAAGTGCTGATATTTTGGTGGTAAGCATCTTGGGCGAGGGCGAAAGTGACGGTGAAAACGAGGAGAAGGGTAAGTAATTTTTTCATGACTTTTTGCATTTAGAAGGCGATTTTAAACCTCTAAAAAACGAAAAAATCCCGTTATTTCTGATTGAAATAACGGGATTTTCGGTTGTCCGACAAAAATTTAAGCGAGGTTTGGTCGGGTATCGCTCCGATTTTTACTCAAAAGAGGACTCAGAGTCACCCTGTGAGTAATCACCTACGCGCGCGGCGTTTTCTTCACCGGCTTTTTCTCCTCTTCCTTCGGCTTTTCGACTTCGGGTTCGACCTCATCGTAATAATCGTCGCCGCTGTCGTTGGCGTTTTTCACGGTGGTTTTGATTAACTCTGCGATTTCCGATTTTTTCAGTTTTGACTTCATGTTCATCAGCATCAGTCCGTTTTCTTCGCTGCGAACCAAAATGACAAGATTTTTGATTTTGTCGCCGTCGTCGCGCATCATAAAGTGTACGTCGGTTTCGGCATTTTTAAACATAAACAAATTATCGAAGCCGCTGTCGTACACCCCCTCGGTAAATTTCTTAATGTCGGCATCGTTGGCGGGGCTGTAATCTTCGACAGCCAACACTCTCATTCCTTTTATTTTTTTCATCAAATCGACACCCATCACCGCCGTCTCGTCGTCTTCATCCACGTGCTTTTTGGCAATGACGGAGCCGATTTTAAACATAAAACCGGGCACGGCAATCGACCGCGCACCCGCCGAGTTTTTAAATTCGCGGTAAAATTTATTGACGGAACGTTGGGCGAAAGTTTGGACGGAAAAGAGGAGACAGAG
>JAHDCG010000041.1:39637-43884 GCA_020629965.1 Saprospiraceae bacterium
TTTAGTCTTCGAATGCTTTCGCTAATTTACCGATATTTTTCAAATTGATATCACCGATAAATGACAAAAGAACAAAATCCGCCTCTTCGCCGCCGACTAAGAGCAATAATTCGCCGATAGTGCCGCTTGCCGCGCCGTCTTTGACCATAAATTGCACGTTAGAGCCGTCCTTATCGCGCACGGTCATCAGCGTCTCGTACTCTTTGCCGTTGATGGCACCGGCGGCTTCTTTGTAGAGCATTTTGCCGTCGGTCTCGGAAGACAAAATGCGAATGCTCTTCATGTTGTTGACCACGTCCTTAATGGCGGCGGCTTCGTCGTCGTCGAGGTCCATTTCGATGTCCATGGTCTGCACCAATTCAAACATTTTCGGACTGATGAATACGACGGAAAACCGCTCGTCATCCACGTATTTTTTGAAGTACTTAGAAATGGCATCGTCTTGTGCCGTGCTCGTGCCGATAAAGGCAAACAAGCAGATTGCGAGAATTGAAAGGTATCTCATTGCTTAATAAGTTTTGTGAATGCGGTCTCCGAAGTTCGGAAAAGAGACTTTATTCTATGATTTAGAAATATGACTCGAATTTGGTTGACGGTTGCCGGTTGTCAGTTGCCGGTGGCAGCCGTCTTTAAATTTAAAAAGCCGAATATAAATTATCAAAGTTGCCGGACAACCGGCAACCGACAACGGGCAACTAATCAAAACGCTTTCCCCGTTTTATTCAACTCCTTCCCTGCTTTCTTCGTGCTTTTTCCGAACGCCTTAGCGAGTAAACGCATGGCTTCTTCGGTTTCGGCGACAGCTTCGGCTTCGGTTTTTACTTCGTATTTCGACCAGTCGATTTGCGTGTTATCGGCGGTGACGGCAGCGGTGCTTTCGTTCATGCCGCGCTGCAAAAAGAAGAGCATACCGACCAGGAGGGCGACTCCGGCGGCGACGCGCAGGAAAGTATTGCGGCGGCGACTGACGACTTTCATGCCGGCGGACGCGCCTTTGATTTCGGTCAGTACGCGGTCGTTAAAGTCCGCGCTGACTCGGGTTGCTTTCTCACTTTTGAGGAAAGCAAACCACGTTTGATATTTTTGTAATTCGGGGGCGATATTTGCGCCGCTGTAGTAGTTGCGCAGTTCTTCTTCTTCCGCCAAATCCGTCTCACCCGCAAAGTATTTTTCAGTGAGGTCGGACATGATACCCGTGACAAGTTTGGTATCGAAATCGTTGCTCAATACCAAATCTTTTTCTTCAGCTACGAAGTCGAAAACGGGTTTGTACATCTCGAATTCGGACGCGACTTCGCCTTTGAAGTAAGCACGCAACTCGGCTTCTTCCTGCGGGGAGGTCTTTTCGTCGAAGTATTTGTCTAAGAGATTTTGTATATTCATTTTTGAGACTTTAGATGTTAGATTTTAGACGTTAGATTGCTTTGCGTCTCTGTTCTAACACTATGCTTTTCTGCTTTTTTATAATCTTAAATTGCGCCGTCCAAACCGAAATTTTCGGCGGCCAAGAGGGCTTCGCGCACTTTTTGGCGGGCGCGGTAGAGGTAAACTTTTACCTGATTCAGCGGCATTTCGAGTGCGTCGCTGACCTCTTGGTAACTCAAGCCCTCGATGTCGCGCAGGTGCATGACGTTTTTTTGCTTTTCGGGCAATCCGTTCATCAAAGTGCGCACGCGGCTGACGGCATCGGAGGTCTCGGCGGCGCGGTCGGGAGAAATGTCTCCGGCGACGCGGTCGAAGCCCTCTTTGATTTCCTCGGTGCGGCGGTGTTTGCTGCGCATTTTGTCGATGGCGAGATTTTTGGTTAAGCGAATAGACCAGGCTTCGAGGTTGTTAATTTCGGCGAGGTCTGCGCGTTTGTTCCACAGTTTTATCAGGATTTCCTGCGCTACGTCTTCGGCCTCGGTGCGATTATTCAGCATCCGATAAGCAAAACGAAAGAGCTTGTCTTTCATCGGTAAAACGGTGGTTTTGTATTCTTGTAAAGTCATGCAATGGCAGTTTTCGTTTGTAATACTACCGTATTTGCCCGGAAGACGGTAGTGTTAAGGGAAGGTTACAGAGGATTTTTATTTTTTTGAAATTTTATTTTCGGCGCGAAGATACCTGTTTGTGTACGAGCGAAAAAAAGGAAAATCCCGGCAAAAGTGACTTTTGGGGTTCCGGTTATCAACTAAAATTTCTTTTCATACTAACTCCCTCCCCTTTTTCTTAAATTTGCCCGGTCAACCAATCACCCAAAATCTTACCGCCGTGAAAAAATCAGCATCGACTTTTGTTTTTCTGCTTTTTGGTCTCATTGCCTGCGCGCAATCGACCGTCACCTACACCCCCGACCCCGCCGATTTTGCCAATCCCGAGCGCGGTTTTTATCGCTATTCCGAAACTTATGCTACACCTTACACGCCGTTAAATGCTGCCGACCTCGCCGCTTGGCGCAGTCTGCATCAGCCGCCCTCCGCCGGATATTCGATTTACAGTACATTGACTTTTCGGTATTTTGTCTTGGAAGATTTTACCGGCTCGGCAATTTCGCAGACTTACCTCGATAATATGACTGCGGATTTTGCGGCGGCACGGACGGCGGGCGTGAAAATTATTCCGCGTTTTGCTTATACGATTACGCCGAATGCGGGGAGTTGCGGCAGTTTTATATGTCCGCCCTACGGCGATGCTCCGAAGGCAATCGTACTGCAACATATCGGGCAAATTGCACCGATTTTGGAGGCAAATAAAGACGTCATTGCCGCCGTGCAAATGGGTTTTATCGGAACGTGGGGTGAAAATTATTACACCGATTTTTTCGGCGACGCCTCTAATGCACCGTTTAAACTGACGGACACAAATTGGAATGACCGCAACGAAGTCTTGGGCGCACTGCTCGCCGCCGTGCCCGCCGAGCGCACGGTGCAGGTGCGCTACCCGCAACTCAAACAGCGTTACGTTTACGGCATAAATGCCCCGACGAGTGCGGCGGCTCTGACCGCAGCGGAGGCTTTCGACGGCTCGGACAAGGCGCGTATCGGTTTTCACAACGATTGCTTCCTGGCGAGTCCGGATGATTTCGGAACTTACTTTGACTACGGAAATTCGAGTACAAGCGCAGTATCCGACACGGCTGCGCTCAAGCCCTACACGGCGGCGGACAGCAGGTACGTGCCGGCGGGCGGCGAGACCTGCAACGACTTCGACCCGGCGAGCGATTGCAGCGGTACTTCGGTCGGTGCGCGGGCGGATTTCGAGCTGCGCCGCCTGCATTATTCTTACCTCAATTCGCAATTTAACAACGACGTTAACAACGACTGGATGGGTATTTGTCTTGATGACATTAAGCGAGAATTGGGCTATCGCTTCGTCTTGCAGAGCGGCACTTACAGCGACGCGGCACAGCCCGGTCAGACGATTTCGGTTGCGCTGACTTTACAGAATGAAGGCTACGCCGCGCCTTTTAATCCGCGCGGAGTCGAGTTGGTGCTGCGCAATCAGACGACCGATGCCGTGTGGTTGGTGCGCACTGCCGATGACCCGCGCCTGTGGCTGCGCGAAAGCAATCCGATTACGCTCAGCGGCGAGTTTTGTATTCCGCCCGCAATGCCGACCGGCACTTACGATTTACTGCTCCATCTGCCCGACCCGGAAGCTTCGCTTTACGCCCGCCCCGAATACGCGATTCGCCTTGCCAACACCGGCGTATGGGAAGGCGCGACGGGTTACAACGACCTGCAACACAGCATTGTCATCGACAACAGTGCGACCCGCCCCGCCTGCACCGACGAACCGACTTTTGCACTGACTTCGGCGTTTCTGCCGGTGTCTTTGTTGGGTTTTACGGCAACGGCAAACGAGCAAAATATCGACTTAAATTGGATGACGGAAACGGAACTGAACAACGCCGGCTTCGGCGTCGAGCGCAGTCCGGATGCACAAAATTTTACGGAAATTACTTTTGTCAGGGGCGCGGGTACGACCGATGAGCCGCAGAATTATGCCTACACGGACACGGAAGTCACCCCGGGTCAGACTTATTTTTATCGTCTCGCCCAAACGGACACGGACGGCACGGTGACTTACTCGCCGGTCGTCAGTGCGCAACTTTTGACGGGTACGGCAAACCGTAATTCTTTGGCAGAAAAAATTCACTTATACCCCAATCCCGCTCGCGGCAAGGTCTTTTTTGAAAATAAAACAGGCGTGGTATTTCCCTCGGTCACGGTGCGGGATATCGCCGGGCGGGCGGTGCATGATGC
>JAHDCG010000286.1 GCA_020629965.1 Saprospiraceae bacterium
TTTTGCGCAATTTGGCGATTTCGAGAATGTAAGCGGGAGAAGGATAAGTCATTTTTTATTGTTGTTTAAGGGTTTAGGAGGTTTAGGCGTTTAAAAGTTGAGGGGTTGAGCGGTAAGGGAGACGGGCAACGGTCAACCGACAACCGGCAACTAATCAAGAGCCTGTTTGAGGTCTGCGATAATGTCTTCCGCCTCTTCGATGCCGACAGAAATCCGTATCAATCCGTCGGTGATGCCGTTGCGTTCCCGGATTTCTTTGGCGATACCTCGGTGCGACATAGACGCGGGGTGCAGCAGCAGCGTATCGACGTCACCGAGGGTCGGGGCGAGGGTGCAGAATTTTATTTTATTCATAAAATCCAAGCCCGCCTGCATGCCGCCGTGCAGCGAAAAACTCATCATGCCGCCGAAGAGTCGCATTTGTTTTTTTGCCAAATCGTGGTCGGGGTGCGTCGGTAAGCCGTTGTAGTTGACCGTTTCTACGGCGGGGTGTCGGTCTAAATATTCGGCAATTTGCAGGGCATTTGCAGAGTGTTTTTCCATACGCAGAGCTAAGGTTTTTAGACCGTTGTGCAGCAGCCACGCCTCGAAAGGGCTACAATTTGTGCCCAACAATTTGAGCGCGGTGAAAATCTTTTGCTCCATTAAATCTTTGCGCGTCGAGACGATGATGCCTGCGATGGAATTACCGTGACCGTTCAAAAATTTGGTGGTCGAATGCACGATAAAATTAATGCCGTGCGCAAAGGGCTGCTGAATGTAAGGTGTGCAAAAAGTATTGTCGATTGCCGTCAGTACGCCGTATTGTTTCCCCAAATTTCCGACAAATTCCAAATCGACCAAACTCATGGTCGGGTTGGCGGGCGACTCCAAATAAACCAATTTTATCTGTTTTTCCGTCCGCATTTTTTCCTCGACGAGCGTGTGATTTTTAAAATCAATCATTTCGACCACGATGCCGTTTTTCGTCAAAATGCGGTTCATCAACTCCGCCGTGCCGCCGTAAAGATTTTCCTGCGTCAGCACTTTATCGCCGCTTTGCAACAAACCGGTACACAGCGTAGATATTGCCGCCATGCCCGAGGCGGTCAGGTAAGCCGTCGCCTCCAAGCCCGTGCCGTGACACTCCAAACGCGCGATTTTATCCGCCACCGCATCGTTGGTCGGATTGGAATAACGGGAATATTTATGCCCCGGTTCGCCCGAAAACATAGCGATGCCTTGGTCGATATTTTCAAAAGCAAAACTCGACGTGGGGTAAAGCGGGAGAACGTGCGGTTTGGTGCTGCGGAAATCGGGGGTTTCTTTGACGCAGGCGGAAGTAATATTCATGTACGAATTACGATTTACGATGTACGAATTACGA
>JAHDCG010000189.1:0-2724 GCA_020629965.1 Saprospiraceae bacterium
TAAACCGTAAACCGTAAACCGTAAACCGTAAACCGTAAACCGTAAACCGTAAACCATATTTTAGAGATACGCCGGCAGACAAAATTCTGCAATTTAACGCGAATTTATACCTTTGCACCAAACTTTCCGGGTATTATTTTCGTCTGTTAAGTTAAATCGCGGATGCTCTTCACAATATTCGCACAAAAAACATGCTACCGATATGAAAAAGATATTTTTGTTTTCCCTCTTGGCTGCTCTCTTTACGCTCACCTTTACCACTGAAGCGCAGGCGCAACGCGGTAAGAAAAAAAGCTCTAAAACCGACGAATACTTCGACGACTCCGGCGCGTGGACGCAAAACCTCTGGTACGGCGCGGGTGGTGTACTCGGCTATCAGGGCGGTAATAATTTCAGCGTTTTTAGTATCGGTATCTCGCCGATGGTGGGTTATAAGGTGACGCCGTGGCTGTCTGCGGGGCCGCGTTTTTCGGTGGTTTATACGGGGTATCGCGGGTCTGCCGTGACGGTCGATGCCAATTTGAATCGCGTCGGCGGTGTCGAGTTGGGTCCTTTCAAGGTCAATTCCACCTCATTCGGTGTCGGGGCATTTGCGCGTGCTAAATTTCTGCAATCCTTTTTTGTGCAGGCGGAATTGGAAAATTATACTTCAAATCTGCCCGTCGGCTCCGGAACGGTTTTTTTCCGCGATGAAGAGACTTTGGAGTTTTTGAAATTCAGAGAAAACCGTCTCAACGGTTACTTCGGTGCGGGTTATAACAGTTCGGGCGGCGGTCTTTTCGGCTACGAAATTTTGGTTTTGTATAATTTCCTTTTGCCTGACGACTCTTTCGATAATCCGTTGGAAATTCGGGCGGGGTTGACTTATAATTTTTGATAGGAGAGAGGGGAGAAGGAGAGAGGAGAGAGGCTGTGAATGCTTTTGCATTGCTTGAGAAATTTTACGATAAAAAAAAAGTCCGTTCCTCACCGAGCGGACTTTTTTGGTTTAACAACTTTTACAGCTCGAAAGGGGTTTTAAAGCAAAACCGGAGAGCCGCATCTCCGAGTCAAAACGGCAGTCTAAAATCTAACGTCTAAAATCTAAAATCTCGCCACCTCATGCAGCAAATCGAAAAAAACGCCGAACTCCTTCCTTTACTCAAATCCTTTGCTCCTTTTACGGACATCAAAGAAGAATCCATCCAATGGATAATCGACGTGTCGGACTACGTTTGCTACGAAAAAGGCGAGCGTGTTTTTGAAATCGGCGACCCCGTCGATAATATGTTGATTGTGACCGAAGGTGAATACATTTTAGAACTCGAACAAAAAGGCGTGCTGCGCGAAATGGGCAGCGTGCAGGGCGGCGAACTCAGCGGTCTGTTACCTTTTTCTCGTCTGAAAGAAACGAAGGGCATCGGTACGGTTTTAAAGCAGACGAAAATCCTGTTATTTCCTAAAGAGTGCTTTACCGAAATGGTGAATCGAGATTACGATTTGGTGCAAAATCTGGTAGGACTGATGAGCGACCGGGTGCGTGATTTTTCGCAAATTCGTTTTCAAAACGAAAAGCTGATGTCCCTCGGCAAACTCTCCGCCGGGCTGGCGCACGAGTTGAATAACCCCGCCTCCGCCATGACGCGCTCGGCGAAAGACCTGCACAAAAAATTGCACCAAACGCCCGATAAGTTTAAGCGCGTCATGCGCCTCAATGCCGACGATGCGATGGTCGATGCGGTCAACGACGTACTCTTTGCCGTCTTGGAAACGGGCACGAAAGACGACCTTTCGACCTTAGACCGCAACGACCTCGAAGACGACATCACGGATTGGCTCGAAAACAACGGCGCGACGGAAACCGAAGATATGACCGAGACTTTTACGGACTACAATTTCGGCATTGAAAAAATGGAGGAAATCAAAAAAATCGTGGGCGCGGAAAATAACTTTTTGGCGGTCTTGGGTTGGGTCGAAAACGTCTTGGCGACCGAAAAATTGGTCTGTGAAATCAAAGAAAGCAGCAATCGCATCGGCGAGTTGGTGCGCAGCGTCAAAGGCTATTCGCACATGGATAAAGCCCCCGTGCGCGAGCCGATTGACATCAAACAAAGTATCATCAGCACGGTCATCATGCTGAAACACAAGATAAAAAGCAAGCAGATAAATTTGGAAAAAACCTTCGCCGAAGACTTTCCGAAAATCAATGCTTTCGGCGGGGAAATCAATCAAATTTTCACCAATATCATCGACAATGCCCTCGATGCCATGGAAAACGGCGGTACGCTCCAAATCGAAACTTACGTGCGCGGTCACAACGCCTGCATCGACATCACGGACAGCGGCGCCGGCATCCCCGAAGACGTGATGAGTTGCATTTTCGACCCCTTTTTCACCACCAAAGCCATAAACGAAGGCACGGGTATGGGCTTGGATATTGTCAAAAAAATTATCACCCGCAACAACGGCGATATTCAGGTGGAAAGCGAGCCGGGCAAGACCTGTTTTACGGTTTGTTTTCCGGTTTGACGGTGGACAGTGGACGGTTTGACGGTGGACGGTTTGACGGTGGACGGACGGGTAACAGCTTACCGGTCGTGAACAAATTGATTGACCGGTTTATTTACTTGGAAGAAATACGATGCAATAAGCGACAAAGGCAAAGGTACAATTAACACAAGCCGTCCACCGTAAACCGTCCTACCGTCCACCGTCTGAAAGCCGTCCACCGTAAACCGTCCCACC
>JAHDCG010000189.1:2824-8431 GCA_020629965.1 Saprospiraceae bacterium
ACCGTCCACCGTCTGAAAGCCGTCCACCGTAAACCGTCCCACCATCCACCGTCTGAAAGCCGTCCACCGTTTTACTCCACCACCGCAAAAGTCGTCCGCCGATTTTGCTGATGCTCTTCTTCCGTGCAGCGATTGCAGACACAGTCGGCCGTCGGGCGTTCTTCGCCGTAGCCTTTGGCTTGCAGGCGTTCGGGGTCGATGCCGAGCGAGATGAGATAATTCACCGCCGATTGAGCGCGTCTTTGCGACAGATTTTGATTGTACGCATCGTTACCGCGACAGTCAGTGTGCGATGCCATTTGGATGTTGAGGTCGGGATTTAATTTTAAATTCTCCGCCAAATCGCGGAGGGTCGGTTGGGCGTCTTCGCGAATTTTATCGTCGTCGAGGTCATAGTAAATATTCTCTAAAGCAATTTCGCGGTCATAGTAAATTTTATCCAAAACAATCTCTGTTTCAAAAGTTTGTACGGGATTATTCGGGTCTTTGCCGATGCCTTTGCTACTGAAAAAACCGGTGTTGTTTAGGTAGCCTTCCCGACTCACGAAAAAGCTGTAATCGGTATTGTCCTTTAATTCAAAAGTAAAAAAGCCGTCGTCGCCGGTGGTGAAGTTTAATTTTTCGCGTCCGAAAGTCACCGCAACCTCCGCCCCGGACAGCGGTTTTCTGCCCAACAGCGCAGAGTTCGGATTGCCCGCCTCGGCAAAAATTTTCTCCAAAACGTAACCTTCCAAGATGTTTTTATAGACAATCTCCTGCTCGACGGGCGGCTCGGGGACAGGGGGCGGCACAACCTTTTCGTAGCGATAAATGTCGTCGTTCCCCTCGCGGGATGAAGTGAAATAACCGATGGCTAAGACGTCGGATTTTTCCGCATTTGCTCGATAATCGACCATGTAACCAAAGTCGTCTTTGCCCGAATTGAGCGGCGGTTTGAGATTAGTGACGGGCGTAAAAGTACCGTCCGGGCGGCGCACCGTGCGGTAAATGTCTAAGCCGCCCATGCCCGTGTGACCGTCGGAGGCGAAGTAAAGTGTGTCGCGGTCGAAGAAAGGAAAACCCTCATTGCCGCGCTCGGTATTGACGGTGCGGGGCAGCAGTTTGGGTTCGCTCCAGCCGTCGGTCATCTGCGTGGTATGGTAGAGGTCGTAACCGCCCCAACCGTCGGGATCGTCCGCGCTGAAGTACAGCGTTTTGCCGTCGGGCGCGAGGGTGGGGTGGCGGTAGTTGATTTTATCTGCCGTAAAATTGAGCATAATCGGCGTGCTCCACATATCGCCGTCGCGGCGGCTGAACATAATTTTGCAGTATTTATCAGAAAATTTGCCGGGGTCGGCGCAGCGCGTAAAGTAAATCGTATTGCCGTCCGCCCCGAAAGTCGCCGTACCTTCATTACTCGGCGTGTTGAGTTGAATGTCGAAAGGGCGCACCTCTTCGGTCTCTAAATCAACGATGTACAAATCAGAAAAATCCGCACCTGTCCAGTTGTATTTTTCTTCACCCGTCGCATTGATGCGGTCGGAGGTAAAAACCAAACTGCGACCCGTATAAGGCACGGGCGCGTAATCGGAGCGGTTGCTGTTAAAATCGGTCGGTACGACGCGGTACTCCGGGTTGGGATTTGCCAGCCAATCAATCGCAATTTTCGCCGCCGCAATGTCCTTGCGGTACTCGTAAGGGCTGCCGATTTCCAATCCCAAATCTTTGTAAGCCGCCATCGCTTCGGTGTACTGTTCGTTATTTTTTAATGCGCCCGCATACTCTTTCAAAGCCTCGGTGCCGTACTGATTGCTGTAAGCAATGTCGTACCATTTTATCGCATTTTCGCCCTGCCCCGTCATTTTGTACGACTCGCCGAGCAGGAAGGCGATTTTGCCTTTCTCTACACGGCTCTTGCTTTTGCTGTATTCTTTTTCCAGTAAATCGACGGCAACATCATACTGCTTGCGCTCGACGGCGGTGCGCCCGTCTTGGATTTTTTGCACGTAGGTGCAGGAGGCGATAAAGAGTAAGATAAGGAAGGAAGGGATGAGGTATTTTTTCATGAATTTATTTTACGGTGGACGGTTTGAAGTTAACATAGAACCTCAAACGCGGAGAAAGTTTATTTGCTCCGAAAGTTAAGGGCTTTTGAAATGCGGGGTGAGAGCCGTAATGAAGACCCCCGACCCCGGAGCGGGGAGCAGATCCGCATTCAAAACTAAAATTTGCTTTGAAGCAAAATTCGCTTTCAAAAAGTAAATCTTAAAAGCCTCTTGTTTTCTCAATATAAGAACCAAGAGACTAAAGATTTACCACAATCTTAAGCCCGGAGAAAGTTCCCCCGCTCCGGGGGTTAGGGGTCTGTGTACACGCTTTTATTTTTTCAAAAAACGAATCCTCCGCCCGAATGTTGTCAGCCTCGTGTCAGCAAACAGACACGCACCGTGACAGAACAATTCGGAGCGGCTGTCGGTTGTATCAACGGAACAAAATCGGAATTTGGTTGCAGAACCTTTTCTCTGTTTCAAATTCGCTATATTTGCGACCTGCCGCCGTGACGTTCGGTCGTTTTTTGATGACTAAATAACGGGGGCAGACGGAAGCTGAACCCTTCCTATTTTCTAACTTTAAACAAAATAATTAACTATGGGATTATTCTCATTCCTCAAAAATGCCGGCTCTAAGTTGTTCGGCAAAAAAGACAAAAAGAAAGAAGAAGCCAAGCCGGCAACTACGACGGTGGATTATTCCGAAATCGAACGCAAGCAAAAAGCGATGTTGCTCAACGGGGTCATCGACACTTTGAATTTGCCCGGTGAAAACATCAGCGTCAGCATGGACGGCGACGATGTGGCAGTCGTATCCGGTACTTGCGAGACGCAGGCAGATAAGGAAAAAATCATTTTGGCACTCGGTAACGTGGACGGCATTGCTTTTGTCGATGACCGCATCAGCGTGACGAATCCCGAGCCGCCGGCTGTTTTTTACACGGTGACAAAAGGCGATACTTTGAGTAAAATCGCTAAAAGACAATACGGCGACGCGATGAAATACCCCGTGATTTTTGAGGCGAATAAGCCGATGCTGACGGATCCGGATAAAATCTATCCGGGGCAGGTGCTGCGCATCCCGCCGATGACGGGTACTTACAGTGCGGCCATCAGTACCTACGAGGTGAAGTCGGGCGATACTTTGAGCAAAATCGCCAAGGAAATGTACGGTGACGCAAGCAAATACCAACGCATTTTTGAAGCGAACCAACCGATGTTAGATAACCCGGACGACATTCGCGTCGGTCAGGTTTTGACGATTCCGCCGTCAAACATGGCGTAAGACAAAAGCAGACCTGTTTCGGGCAAAACTCTCGGAGCAGGTCTCTTTTTTTTGCGATTTGAAAAGATAAGCAAAAAAATATTTCCGTCTTTTCGGAACTTTTGTATCTTTGCGTCGCTTTATAAAACAGGCATCATTTTCTACGGAAAACATCGCTTTTTTTGTAATACACGGTAGTTGTAGCTCAGTTGGTTAGAGCGCCTGGTTGTGGTCCAGGAGGTCGCCGGTTCGATTCCGGTCTTCTACCCTAAAATAAAGACTCTTCGCGGTTGCGGAGGGTCTTTTTTGGTTTTAGAACATCCCTTAATTGCCCGGCACTGACGTACCGGGCTGAAGTGCTTCATGCCTTTGGCATTTGGGGGAATGGGGGAATCGGGATTTTTGTGCTTAATCATGAATTATTTTTTAGGTTTCGTTCTGATTGCGCAAAACCTAAAATTTGGTTTTTACCGGTCAATGATATATCTTTAGGGAAAATTTAATCGGCATAGTGTTCGTGTCACCTTCATTTGCCAAAATAATCGGCGGCACGTTCCTCATATTTAAAACCAAACCGCATGAAATCCTTAACCGTTCTGTTACTCACCTTTCTTTATTTCACAGTCTGCGCGCAAACCGACTATCGTCCGGATTATATCATTTTGAACTCGGGCAAAAAAATCGAGGGTCAGATTACTTACGTCGGCGATGATTTTCTTTATATGGAAAGAGAAGATTGGCGGGAGTATAAAAAAATTCCGTTTTCCAACCTCAATAACTACCAAGTTTACGGAATGATTCATCCGCATAATTACATGGCGCTGCCGCTGTCGCTCGACGAAAAAGGAACGATTACTTTTAGTGAAGTCATACAGGTGCCGGATGTTCGGCAAGACGACCTATACCGCGCCGGACTCGATTGGTACGTTAAATATTTCGATGCGGTAGATGAAGTTTTGGAAACCCGCGACGGCAATACGGAAATGCTGACAGGTCGAATTGTCGAAAACATTTTTATCGGCGGCGGGCTGTACCGCGAGAAAATCGATTTGTCCTGCACGGTTAAAATGTATTTTAAGGAAGGTCGCTACAAGTACGAAATCACTGATTTATACTTTGCTCGCAGTCCCGAAGTGCGAAATTTACACTACGCCTGTCCCTCAGGGGGGCAGTCTGTAGCTCCCGCGAGATTTGCTGCGGAGTTGATGTTAATTGAGGATTTTTATGATGTGTACGGTAACATGAGAAGAACAAACGGCCGCTATAAAGTCGAGACGCTGAAGAAGATAGAGGAATTGACGGAAAATATTAAAATGACATTGGCGCAGGCGGGCGGGGAGGAGGAGTGGTAGAAGAAGGTCCGTTTAACGATTTAGCAGTTTAGGCGTTTAATCATGCGGCTCGGGCAGCCGAATTAAACGCCTAAACAAATTTTAAACCTTCTCCAACAACCGCTTCACCAACTTCGGCACCCCCGTCGAAGCATTTTCCGCTATCACCTCCAAAGTTCGTGCATTTTGCAACTCCCGGTTAAGCGTCGGGCGCGGGTCTATGTAGTAAATCGGCACACCGGGTCGCGCAAAATCAGTCAAACCCGCCGCCGGATAGACCTGCATCGAAGTGCCGATAATCGCAATCACATCCGCCTCGCTGACCTCCTTTGCCGCCCGTTCCAACATCGGTACCGCCTCCCCAAACCACACGATATGCGGTCGCATCTGTGCTCCCTGCGGACAACGGTCTCCAATCTTAATGTCGTCCGGACAATCGTAAAACACCGTATCGTCGATCGTGCTGCGCGACTTGGTCAACTCCCCGTGCAAATGAATGATATTACTGCTGCCCGCCCGCTCGTGCAAATTATCGACGTTTTGCGTGACGATGACGACCTCGTATTTTTCCTCCAAATTTTTCAGCGCAGTATGCCCCGCATTCGGCTCGACTTCTTTAAGTTGACGGCGTCGCTGATTATAAAAATCCAAAACCAACGCCCGGTCTTTGCGCCAGCCGTGTGGCGAGGCGACTTCCATGACGTCGTGTCCTTCCCACAGCCCGTCGGCGTCGCGAAAGGTTTTGATACCGCTTTCCGCGCTGATACCCGCGCCGGTGAGGATGACTGCTTTCGGTTTGCTCATTTTTTTGAGATTTGAGATTTTAGACGTTAGATTTTAGATTGGGTAGGGAAGGTTTTTGACCGTGAATTTTGGGAGCAAAGGTATTATTCTTTTTTGGTTTTAATGATGGGAAGAGCCGAAATGAAGACCCCCCGACCCCCGGAGCGGGGGAGTATCTATCTTTGAAAACAAAATTCGT
>JAHDCG010000042.1:0-16567 GCA_020629965.1 Saprospiraceae bacterium
GCAACCGGCAACCGGCAACCGGCAACTAATTCCCCGGTACTCGTCGATTTTCCGTCGGTTGCGGCAGCAGCGGTTCGAGTTGAGATTTTATTTTGTTTTTAAAATCCGCATCGTCGTATTCCTGTACTGCACGCAGTACATCCTGTGCCGTGCGCGCCATCAGCACGTAGTCTTGGTAGTGACCGAAATCATTGTCGGGGTTCATGTCTTCGCTGTCGAGCGAGTCGTAGAAATCCAACCAATCGGCGGCTTCGCGCGCCATGATTTCGAGGTGTGGTTTCGCTTTGTCCTTCGCGCCGACCGCCATGTAATTGTTAATCATATACATGGTATTGTAGTCGTATTTGAAGTTGATATGCGGGAAGGCCTCGAAGTATTTATCGGTCAAAGACACCGCGCGGGTCGTGTCGCCCTCCGCAATCATTTGGCGGATGGTACGCAGCATAGCGACGCGGTGCGACTGCACACTCGGGCCGTAGCTGCCGTCCACAAAGAGGTCTTCTTTGTCGAAGTTACCGTAAGCAAATTTCTCCGTAAAGTTCTCGTACACCTTGTCCGTATCGACGCGACCGGCGCCGTACACTTTACCGTACTGGTCACGCTCTCTGCTCGGTTCGGTTCTAATCGGCACTACACGCAGACCTAAACCTTCGAGCTGCATATAATCCTGCAAACCAAACATTTTTTCCGGGCGGACGGTGACTGCGAAGTAAACCGGACGCTCCCACAGATTAGAGCCGAGGACATCCAAAATCGCCAATTCATCTTTGACCAGATAGTTTTTCTCCTTCGGAATATTGATGTAAACTCTGTCCACGATTTTGTCGCGGTCTTCGGGAGCTACCGTTCCGTTGGCAATGACTTTATCTTTATCGACGGGAATGTACAAGCGGCGTGTCGGCAGATAAGTTTGCGGCTGACGCGGGTTGTTTTCCGAGCCGGGCAGGTCGCGGTTCATAAATTGCAGGGCTTGCTTGACACTCATCTCCTGTACGTTATCCTGCTCGAAAACCTGTACCGTATTCCGATTATTTCCGCGATAAGCCTCGGTGCTGATGGTGAAATTCACCGCCGGCGAGTCGTTGGTCGTGCGGCGTAATTGCTCGATGTACCAATCAACGGCAATCAGCGAGAGGTTTGCCACGCGCACATCCGTGCGAATTTCTTCCGTCTCCTGCGCGTACCACAGCGGGTAAGTATCGTTGTCGCCGTAGGTGAAAATAATCGAGCCTTGGTCTTCTTCGACCGAGTTCAAAAAGTTGGCGGCATAGTCGCGCGAGGCTTGAATGCCCGAGCGGTCGTGGTCGTCCCAATTTTGTGAACCCATCAGTATCGGCGCAACCAAAACGACGGCGGTCGCTGCAATGGCACTGACCTTCCCGCTCGATTTCAGATTGTCGCGCATGACCTCGTAAAGCGCCAAAACGCCCATCCCAATCCACATACAATAGGTGAGGAAAGAACCGACGAGGACGTAATCGCGCTCCCTCGGTTCGTTGGGAGGTTGATTGGAATACAGGATAATCCCGATGCCCGTAATGATGAAAAGTGCCAAGAGCGCGAGGGCGTCTTTAGGGCGTTTGGTGAAATGGAAAAACAGACCGAGCAAGCCGAAAATAAACGGCAGCGCGTAGTATTTGTTCCGTCCTTTATCCTCGCGGATAGTCTCGGGCAGGTTGTCTTGATTGTACAGGCGCGCCGAGTCCAAAGGCCCGATGCCCGTTAGCCAGTTGCCGTCTTTTTTATCCCAAGAGTAGTAACCTTGGTCGGCATTTTGGCGACCGACGAAGTTCCAAAAGAAATAACGCCAGTACATCCAACCGATTTGATAATTGAGCGTAAATCCGATGTTTTCGCCTAAGGTCGGCTTGCGGGGTGTTTCGCCCGGTTTCAGTCCTCGGTGCATACCGTAAGGCCCTAAGCGACCGGGTTGACTGTCCTGCATCCGAGGGAAGAGACCGAGGTCTCGCGGATTCCATTCGTAGCTGACCTTGTAATCGACAATTTCGTACTTATCGCCCACCTGACCGTAGCGCGGTGTAGTCTCCGTGCCGACGGGGTTAGCACCGTACCAAGGGCCGCGCAGCAGTTCGCGCTCGCCGTATTGCTCGCGGTTTATGTAAGGAATAAGGCGAATCGGGTCGCTCGGTGCGTTCATGTTAATCGGCGTATTCGCATTGGCGCGAATGACGACGACCCCGACCGTAGAGTAGCCCAAAACCAACATCAAAACCGACGCGGTAATCATTTGCAGCAGTTTAGAATTTTGCTTGTGTGCCAAATAAAAACCGCCCGCAATGATGCCGCCGATAATTAAAATCAAAGGAAAAACCCCGCTGTGAAAAGGCATACCGAGGCTGTTGACCATGAATAATTCGAGTCCGCCCCACAGCGACGGAATACCGACCACAATGAGTTTTTGCACTACAAGAGCGAAAAATAAAACACCCGCCGCCGCCGAAACGACTACGCCGAGAAAGTTGGTATCCTTATATTTTTTGAAATAATACAACATACCGATGGCGGGAAAAGCCAACAGCGACAGGAGGTGTACCCCGATGGAAAGCCCCGCCGCGTAGATGCTGAAAATCAGCCAACGGTCGGTTTTCGGCGTATCGGGCAGGCTGTACCATTTGGCAGCCGACCACACCACAAGACCCGTAAAGAAGGTGGACATCGCATAGACCTCACCCTCGACGGCGGAAAACCAAATCGAAGAGCAAAATGCCGTTGCCAAGCCCGCGACCAAGCCCGCGCCGCCGAGTGCCAACTCCGTATTGTCGTCAACATCTACACCGCGCCCGACCATAGCCAAGCGACCGAAAATGCCCGTCGTCCAACACACAAAAGCCGCCGTAAAAGCGGTGCAAACGCCGGACATTAAATTCACGGAAAAAGAAATCATGGACGGGTCGTTGGAAAACCAATCCGCCGGCAGCGTAAACATGCGCCCAATGAGCAGGAAAAGCGGTGCGCCCGGCGGGTGCACGACTTCTAATTTATAAGCTCCGGTGATAAACTCTCCGACATCCCACAGTGAGCCGACGCGCTCGGCGGTCAGGTAGTAGGTTATCAACGCAATCGCAAACACGATCCACCCCGCAATTTTGTTAGCTTTGGTATTCATAAAGGAAATGAAATTGAAATTCTCTCTTGACAGAGGTCGGCTTGTGTTGTTCAGCCCCCTAACCCCTCCGCGACTAAAGTCGGGACAGGCTAAACAGGGGGAGCTTTCTCCGAACTTGAGTTCACGGTAAATCTTAAACTTTGTTCTCCGCGATGCTTAAAGTCGTTCGATAAAATAAGGATTTTCCGAAGCCTGTCTGCCTCTGTCGATAAATATGAATTCTGTATTTTTCAAAACTGCAAAAGTAGTAAAATATTGCGTTTTGGGGACAGGGGCGGGGGGATTTAAGAAAGGGGACGGGAAATGAGGGGAGAGTGAGAGGGATTTTGTAAGTTTGGGGGTGAATATTTTAACTGCGTTGGCGCGAGGGTGCCCCCTCGTGCCCGGTATTTATCCGCCTCCGGCGGAAGTAGAATGAAGCAGCGTATTATATCAAGATTACTGCTTTCGATTCCGCCGGAGGCGGTTCAATGCTGCGAACCTTGAAAGGCAAGCGACGCAAGAGCCTCGCCCGAACGATTCTTCCTAAAAAATAAAACTAATCACTCAAAAACAAAAAATGAAAAACCTAACTCAAAAAATCAAAACGTTCCTCCTCCTACTCCCTTACCTCATCGGAAATACAATAACCGCTCAAGACTGCGACATAGAAATTTTCTACACCGTCCAAAAACCTCTCTGCTTCGGCGAGGCATCCGGCAGCATTGTCATAGATGCGGTAACGGGCGGAACGCCGCCCTACGAGGTGCAGCTCGTCGCGGCTGCTGCGCAGAATGCCGTTGACTTTATAAATTTACCCGCAGATAACTACGAAATCACGGCGGAAGACGCTGCCGGCTGCCAAATTACCGTACCCGTGTTTGTTGCCGAACCACCCGGACTTTTTGTGGAAGCGGGCGAAAGTCAAATGATTCTTGCCGGAGAAACGGTAGAATTAGCCGCCGTGACAACCATCCAATCTCCCGCAGTTCAGTGGTCGCCTTCCTCCTTCGTGGCGTGCAGGACATGCCTGACCACCGAAGCCTTTCCCGCCGAAACGACCGTCTATCAAATCACCGTAACCGACGAAAACGGCTGCTCCGCTACCGATAGTCTGCAAATCATAGTCGATGATGAAGTGAGGATTTACATTCCTAACGCTTTTTCGCCCGATAAAGACGGCATCAACGACCGGTTTTTCGTTTTCGGAGACGAGTCGGCAGAACAGATTAATTCTTTGCTGATTTTTGACAGAAAAGGCAGCGGGGTTTTTCAAGCACAAAATATGCCGTTGAATGTCTCTGATTTCGGTTGGGACGGCACCATGAACGGCAAACCGTTAAATGCGGGCGTCTATGCCTACATTATTGAAATTTTGCGTTTTGACGGGGTGACAGAGCGACGGACGGGGACGGTGACTTTGGTGCGGTAGCTCTTTTAGAAAATGCAAAACCGTTTCGATGACCAATATTTTGACAACAGTAAGACTCTCCCTCTGTGCTGTTTTTCTCTTTCTCTGTAATCAAATCTTCGCTCAAACCGCATCTCCGTGGAGTCACAGAATAGGACTCAAAGGCGGCTCGGGATACAACGGATTGATGGTGAATGCAGAGGCAGATTATTATTTGTCTTACAAACTCAAAGAAGGCATATCGGTTTACGCCGAAGCCGGCGGGTTTAATCGATTATGGGTGAAAAACAGAACCACTAAAGGAAATTCGTTTCCCGGATTAACGGGAGGCGTCGGCGTAGAATATGACTTTGCGAAAAGCAACCGAGTATTCTTACGCGGCGGAATGTACACTTTCCTGTTAGATACGACGGTGCCGTATTTCGGAGTCGGTTATTCCAAAATTATTTTTGACATTTTTGAAATAAGAGTCGGTTTTGACTTGGAAAAAACGGCTGACATTGAAGCGCCGCGCGTTTTCGGCTTCCGAAGGGAAGACGGGCCGCGCAAAACCTGTAAATCATTTACCTTGGCGGTGGTAAAGAAGTTTGCATTCCGTTTGTAAGCAACGCCGGCTTTTTGAGTAATGGTAAGAAGCACAAAATAACACCTTAATGCCGCGAAATAACAATTTTCCGTAAAACCTATCTCTATTATCAAAATGTAATCTTCTTTTTCCTGCGAGTCCTTTTCGGTTTCGACCGGCGCGTCCTGTGCGCCCCCTTGCGAATATTGGCAGCATTATTGAATGAAAAACTCTCATTACCCTTTAGTATTTCGTTCGCACTCCGACTCTCCCGTTGATTCTGCTTCTTATCTGCCTTCGAACAATTTTTTACCGACGTGCATTACCGATATGATTTATTTATGCTTTCGGTCATTCACCGTTTCGCTTATTTGTCGGCAATATTTGAACAGAGAGTTCGTTCGCTTTACTTTTTATCCGAAAAACACTTTTCTGTTTTCGGTCTTAGACACAAAAAAAAACTATTATGTACAATTTCCAAATTATTCTCACCGTAGCCTTGCTGTTGCAATTTTTTGGTACAAACACGCCTCTGTCGGCAGCGTCCGTATTCCCCGAGGCAGAAACCGTTTGTCATTTCGGTTTCGCTGAAGATAAAATCACACATCTTTTAAATGCGGAAAACGAAAATCCGATTTTTCTGGAAGATCTTATCGGCAACCCCTGCTACGCGCAACCTAACAATCTCGTTACCTGCGGTCTCGGCGATACCATTCCGATAATTCTTTACACCAAAACTACCGATACCATTTACGACATTATCCTCAATGTAGAATACGGCGAAGGACTCGAATACGCTACGTTTGCCTACGTGCACGACCCCTTCGATAATAATTTTGCCGACCTCGATACCGTGAATGTACAAAACCCCGAAAGCCCGACCTTTCGTATCAACGAACTCTCGCAAAGTCAAGGTGCGGTCGTCGTTTATCTCGGAGTGCGTGCTGCCTGCGGGGTCGATTTCGACAGCTACACCCCGTCGATAACCTACTCGCTGACCTATACCGCCGGTGGGCAAAACTGTACGGAAGAATTTAACCCGGAGGTTGATTATTCCGCTAATATATTGAGTCCGGGCATTGCTTTTATCGGCGATACAAGTCCGGCGGTCGCTTCGTTTACCGACTTCGATACCGATAATTGTATCAGTATGGAAGTGTCGGGTACTACCCCCGGCGCGGGTCTGGTCGAGGCGGTTTTGACGCTCACCGATACCGATTTCGATTTGAGCGGAATAACCGTCAACGGAACGAGTGTGCCGCCGACCGACATTGAAACCGACGCGGTTACGGGACTGACCACGGTCAATCTCAACGGCGTTGCTCATTCCGCTTACTGGGGTGCGGACGGTCAATTGACTTTCGACGAAACTGTCCCCATACAGGTCTGCTACCGGGTTTCAGCTTGTTCCGGTGCAGAATCTACGCCGACCTTCAGCGTACAGTCGGCGTGCACGGGAGAGATTTGCGGCGGCAGCCCCGATTTTGCCGGCGTGTCTTTACTGCGTGAAGGTTTTACTTTTAATCCTTCCGGAGTACAAACTTTTACACAACTCGCCGAGCCTTCTTTTTGCAACCCGACCGAACCGACGCCTTACGTGTACGAGGCTTCTTTTCGCAGTAACAACAGTACGCCGGTCAAAGGCGATTTTTACAATTTGCTTTACTTGGTCGATGCCTGCCCCTCTTCTTTTTTGAGCGTCGATACTTTGATTTTGCTCGACGGTGCGAGCGGAAATCCCGTCGGCGGCGTTCCGCGCAGTCAAATTAAAGACATTATTTATACCAATGCTTCCGGGCGAATGTATTTTGACTTCAGAAGCTTAGATATCGGCTTCGACCCCGACGGTGCCGGCGGCTTGGAAGACATCGACGGCGACGGCATTTTCGATGATTTGGCGGCGGGCAATACGCTGTATTTTCGGGTAGAAATGAGTCCGTCCTGTTCGAGCGAACAACTTGCCTGTGCGACGAGCGCGGGCGGTGTTTGTGATATTACCACCCAATATTGGCAGGGTCTGCGCAACTGCGGGCGCGACGGTTTCTTTTTTACCAACAACATCAACGACGGCATTCCCGGCTACGCGAATACCTCCTCGGGTTCTTTTGATAATACCGTCGATTTTTCTGCCTTCAATAACAACTATAACGGTTACAGAGTGCCGAATACTTACTCCCCGTCCAATCCGCAGTTTACCGATGTCGCATTCAGCTATGAGTTAGGGGCAAATGACTTTGCCTCCTGTCCCTCGGGCGGTCCCGTTCGCTTGCAGGTACAGATTTTCAGCACCGACTCGGTCACGCAAGACGTGGTACTTTCCGATATTCTGTTCGACGGCAACCCCGCAAATATTCTTTCCGAAGAAACGGAAGATGGTACCAAACGCTACATCATCGACGCGGGCAGTGCGGCTCCCGGTACGCATGATTACAGTTTCCGACTGACATTCGACAATGCTTTTTGCTCCCCGATAATTTTGGCTGATTTGCAGGCTTTGGTAATCCAGGATTGCGACGGCTGCGATTGTATTTTGTCAAAAGCCTGTGATGCCGTTACTCTGGGCGTAGATCCGGCTAATCCGCCGGAAGGTTGTATTTCCGGTCGTAATTTTGTGGAAATCGAAAGATTGAACAGGGGGTTTACCGATCGTACGCTGAATACGGCTCTGACCGAAAACGACGTAGCCGAAGACGACAAAACGCGCTTGCTGCCCGGCGATGTCGTACGCCTCAAAGGCTGGATTGCCGTAGATGACCCGATGGATTGGAATCGAAACGACCGCAGTCTGAGTTTTAATATGCTGCACCTGCAAAACAGCTCTACGACCGCTCGTACTCTCCTGACCTCGCGCATAGAAATAGGTTTGGCACGTCTGCAGTCTTTTACCCTCAAACGCAGCACGACCGGCGAAATATTCGATTTGGGAGCAATACCGTTTTCCGGCGATTTCAACAATAATATAAATAATTCTTCCGGAGCATTTGTCAATAACGGACGCAGTTTGCACGACCCTACCGTTAATAATCCCGGTATTACGGGCAGTCAGTACATACAAGCGATTCACGTTAACAACGTCAATGATTGGGTAGATAACAACGCACTGCGCGTTCACTTCGGACTGGGAACACAGGTGCCCAACGACCAACCCGCTTTGCAGGAGTTTTACGAATACATCGACGGCGGCTTTGTAGCGGCGGATACCGTTTTTATGGAATGGGAGGTGCCGATAGTCAGTACCCCGCGCTTCCTTTCCGACGGCTCGTCGACCATCGACGGTGCGCCGTTAGAAAACGGTTATTTTCGCCTCGATGTGGACGGCAGAAGCTGGACAGGCAGTCTTTCCTCTAGCAATATCAGCACCACTAACGGCGATGCGGAATATGAATATTATGAACCGCAAATCGTTTCGGAGCGCGAAATTATCGTTTCCGACGACGGCTGTGAGGCGGAACTCGTACACAAATTTTCCATAGCTAACCCGCCGCCCGCCGATTGGTTTGCCGGAGAGTTCAGACCGATTATCGGGATTGAAGATTTTGTTACCGACATCCCGCAGGGTTATTACGCTACTTCGCAAATGAGCCTAAATCACTACGACGAAATATCGCAAACGATTATTCCCGACAGCACTCAAAATATGAATTCCGTACAAATCGGCGGCAACGCCGCTTTCTTATCCGACGGCGGTACGGGCAAAATGTATTTCATCGACGCAGAAACTAAAAACGGTTTGCGCGAGCGCAGTTACGAAGCCTTCGACACCGGCGATACCGATATTACGCTGACGGGCGGTACTTTTCCGTTGCTCGGTGTCGGTCTCAATCCGACGGGAACGGCTGAGGCGGATTTTATTGAATTTAAAATTCCGCTCAAACGAGTATGTGCGGCAACGGGCAATTTGCCGCCGCTGTTGAGTACCTACAATGCTTCTTACAATCATCTGCCCGATTATTTTATTTCGGGTTATCGCTGTAACCGAGGAAACTGGTTTGGCTTTACCGCTACTACCGACGACTGTTCGAGCAACGGATTACCCAATTTTTATTGGCCTTATTATCGGGAAGATGACGGCAATCCCCACCATGTCGCCAACGACTCGACGGGTATTTATACCGAAACGGGTACTCCGCAAATCAATTATACCGCCTCCAACGAAACTTTTCTCCCGAACGATGTCATTATCGACGCAGCCGGCAACGAAATGACCGATTACAGTATCAATCTGAATAATGCGATACCCGACGGCTTGTTGATTTTATCGACTTCGCAAGCTTTTGATTTGATTTCAATCGAAGGAAATCCGCCGACTTTAGTCGCCCAAACCGACAGCAACACGGTTTATTATTACCAACTCGGCGCGCGCCCGGCGGGTAATTTGACCCTGCCCCTCGTCACAAATTTGCAATACTGCGACGAAGCTGTTTTGAGCATAGATGCCGTATTGGGTTGCGTGAGTACGCCCGCCGAAACGGCACGGGTGGTAGCCGCCGGCGGAGTCGCCTGCAACCTTGCCGAGTTGTCTTACGTCTCCGGGCTGCCCGAGCTAAGTACCGAATTTACCCTCAATCAGCAGACCCAACTCTGCGCCGAAGAGGAATACACAATTTTATACCGCAATAACGGCTCGACCGATTTTATCGATTTTTTCCCGACGGTATATTTGCCGACCGGTATGGAAATCGTGCCCGGCAGTTTTTCTTTTCAACTGCAAGGGATGTCGTCTGTGACAAACATCGCCGACCCGACCGAGAATACGGATAAAACCGGAGTCAACGGCACGGCCTACGAATGGATGACGGGTACTTTCAGCGATATTCCCGCAGGTTCTTCTCTGGCGATTTATTTCCGTGCCGCTACGACTTGCAACTCCTTGCTGGGTATGCCCTTGGCTACGGAAGTCAATGCTTCGGTGGCTTGTAATCGAGACTTTGCAAGCGAACCGCAACGCAGCCGACCCGTGACCGTCATACAACCGGGCGTAGCGGTTCCCGATTTTTCTTTTACCGACGATCGGTACCAAATTTCTTGCGACGGCGGTGCCTCCGTACTTCTGACTGCCGTCAACAGCGGAAAAGCCCCTTCTTCCGCCGACCGTATCTGCCTGACTTTACCTGCGGGCATCTCGGCGGCGGCAAGTGATTTTGCTTTCGAGGCACCTGCGGGTGTAACGGTAACCGGCTTTACGAGCGAAGCCGTCGGTACCGGCGGTGCCGTGCGGGTTTGTCTTGACGGGCCGCCGCTCGCCGAGGGCGGTTTCTTCTGTCTGCGTGCGGATTTTGAGGCAGACCTTGCCTGCGGCGACCAAGATATTGCCTTGACCGTTGTCCGCGAAGAAGATTTCGTCTGCTCCGCTACCGGTGAAGTGTGCAGCGTAGAGGTCGTCAGCGGTGCCGAGCAGTTTTTGACCTTGGAGGTCAATCCGCCTTTGGCATTACAAAGTGCGCCGACCGTCGAGGCTTCTTGTGCCGCCGCCGGTACTTATGACATCAATTACACTTTGCCTTTGAAAAATATTACCACCGCCGTGTTTAACGGAGATTTGACGACCGAATTGTTTTTCGACATCGACGGCAACGGCACTCTCGACCCCGAAGATGTTGCCCTCGGCAGTCAAGCTGCCCCGCTCAATGTAACTCCCGACGAGACCGAAACCGTGACGGGCAGTTTTAATGTGGCGGAGGCACAAAGCTGCGGTTTGATTTTTCGGCTGACCGCCCCGGGTTGTACGTGCAGCGAAATTCTTGTACCCGTACCCGAGGTTATTCCCGATTTTTTAACGGAAGTCGGCAGTGATATTGCGCTGTGTCCGGGCGGAGATTTTGATTTGGAGTTGCCTTGCGGCAATGTCGATTATCGCTTCGAGCCGGCGGCGGCGGGAACGGCGGTTTTAAACGGTATGACTTTGACTTTGGATTTGAATCCGGGCTTCGGTGAGACCGGACCGGTCAAGTTGATTTTGGAGAGCAGTCTCGGCAACTGCATCGCACAACAACGTGCAATTAACGTCACCCGCGTTGTCGATTTTACTTTTACCGACCGCACGCATACAGTCTGCGCGGACGGATGCACGCAGCTCGACTTAGGCATACCTATCGGTCTTGCCGAAGACGTGCAGGTGAGTTACAACCCGATGACCTTCCTCGAAGACCCGACGGCAACGGAGCCGACGGTTTGTAATCCGACTTCGGCGCAAAGTTATACGGTGACTTATTCGCTCAACGGAGAGTGCACGACTTCCTCCGTGCTCGAAGTCATCCCCGAAACACCGCCGACGGTTTCCGTGAGTCCGATACCGGCCGACTGTAAAACGCTCGGCTTTACCTTGGAAGATTTGGTAACGGTCATGCCCGCCGACCTCGATGCGGTATGGGAAACGCGGGGCGACGGAGAATTTACCGCCGGGACGGATTTCGGCGTTGCCGGCAATCTGTATGTGCCGGGTGAAGCCGACCGTGACAGTACCCGCGTGCTGTTGATACTGAAAACCCGGGATGAATTTGCCGACGGCACGAGTTTCGACAGTCCCTGCGGTGCATTTATTCAGCGGTTTTTTGTTACCGTGCAGCCTTGTTTGGATTTTGGAGATTTGCCGGATGCGGGCGCAGCCTCGGGCGGAGTGAATTACCCGACCTCGCAGGCAAATAACGGTCCTTCGCACGTCTTGATACCCGGACTTGCCATCGGTAATACGGCAGACTTTGAGGACGGCGGGCAGCAAAACGATACGGCGACGGGTGACGGCTCTGACGAAGACGGTTTCGGTTTCGGGTCGCAGACTTCGGTTACTCCGGGCACTACGCTGAACATTCCCGTCAACATTACTAATACAACGGGTGATATTGCTTACCTTGTGGGTTGGATCGATTGGAATGCGGACGGCATCTTTACCGATGATGAGCAAGTTATCGACCTGATTGACGACGGCGCGGGCAATACGGGCGTTACGCACGTACCCGTCACCGTGCCTGCGGGCGTAGCGAGAGACAGTGATTTCGGTCTGCGCTTTCGCCTGAGTCACACCGACGATTTAACGCCGGAAGGCAGAGCCGACGCCGGGGAGGTAGAGGATTATTTGCTGCGGGCGAATTGTGCGCAGGGGGCGTGTCGGTCGGTTTTGTTGAACAAAAATTGATTTGAATTCTTTGGCGCCGAGGTACGGCGGGATGCCGTTTTTTCCGTCAAGACCGCTCATTGATTTTGGTTCTTTGCTGTAAATCGTGAGCGGAGACGATTGCGGCGGAGTAGGAGAGAAAGGACTGAATAAAAAAGCGTATCGAGTCTGCACGGCAGAATTGATACGCTTTTTTATTGAACCGAAGGGAAATATGGAGTTTCCGGCGGTTCCGTTGAAAGTATCTTTTATTCGTTGATTGGTTTCATTGCAGACAAATAAATTAAAAATCCGGACAGAAGATATTAAAAAAGAGCGTATTTTTGAGATTGAGAACATTTATTTGTAACCAAAAGCAAAAAACCATGCGTTTCTTTCTTCTTCCGGCTTTGATTTTTATTGCCGCAATTACTTTACCCGCTCAAAGTTTTACCGAAACCAACGGCTTTCGGGGCGGTGAGTTGTATAACTTGCAAACTGTACAAAACCAACTTTTTGCATTGTCCTTAGATGGTGTTATCCGCTCGGAAGATTACGGTGAGACTTGGGAAATTGTTTATGAGTCCGAGCCGGGCATCAATTTTCACTACAACACCGTAAACGGTCGCTTAACGTCTAACGACGATTTGATTTTCTATTCTTATTTTGACGAGACGGGTAACGATACCGACCAAAAACTTATGTACAGCGCAGACTCGGGAACGACTTGGTCGGAAGTGAATCTTCCGCCGGACTTTTACTTAGGATTGCAGAGGATGAATGATAAATTTTTCTACGCTTGGTATAATGACGATTTGCGCTGCATTGATTTGTCGGCGGAGGACTTCGTTTTCACTTCTTACGAGGAGCCGATTTTTTTCGGAAAACGCCGTACCGTTGCCGACTCTTTTCTGTTTTTGCACAGCTTGGACACAATTTTTTACTCGACCGATAACATAAATTGGACTTATAAAGATGTACCCGAAGACACTGAAGTCGTCATCGGTAACAAAACGAAGTTGGCACTGACCGACGATGATTTGTACGTTGTGCGCGGACGCAATCTATTCAAATCCGCTCTGACCGATACAATTTATCAAGTGGTGGACACGACATACAACACCTTGGTCATAGCAGCGGCAGACGATTATATTTATCGAAGATTGCACGCCGGAAACGATGTGATTGAAATCAATAATGTGACCGGGGAAGAGTTGGTTTTGGAAAACACGCGTTACAGTTCTTTCGGCAGCGTTGCTTTTACCGACAGTCTCGGTTTTTCTTCCGTCAGACCCGTAGATCCCGTAACGGAAGACAATACGGGTTATAATCCTGTCGTGCGTTTTACCCGTTTTGCTAATCAGCCGCAGCAATCGGTACACATTCACAATGACGCCGACCGCGAGTACACGACGGCGCTGACGGTCGTCAATAACGAGCTTTTTAATTGTAATCATCGCGGGCTGCACCGCTATGATGAGGACGAAAACCTCTGGACTTTCGTATCGACGCCGGTTGCCCCGAGTTTGGATAGTTTGGATAATCTCGAAAATTTTTGCCTCGGTTTTCTCGCCGATACTTACTACATCGGTACGCGCTATAATGTATACGGCAGCACCGATTTAGAAAATTGGGAACTCGTACCCGGCAGTTGGCGCGGTGCGGATTTTTTCTTGACCGAGGGCAGCAAAATTTTTGCCGTCAGTGAGGGCGGGGCTACTTACTCGACTGACAACGGAAACTCTTGGCAGGAAAACGACGGAGTAGTTTACAATGAGGGCGGCACTTTTCCGCAGTTGACTTTACTTCTTCCGCCCGCGCTGCGCAACGATACGCTTATCATGTACGGTTCGCCCGAAGCCATCGGCGAGCCGGGTATGATATTTTCCGCTGATGACGGACACACTTGGCAACATTATTACACGCCTAATCAGACCGAACCCGGTTTTATCAGCGATGATGAAGTCTATTTCTTTGACCTGTATAGTGCCAATGCGGGCACATTGCGTTTTGCTAAAGCCGATGTCACGCAGCCCGTCAGTACATGGGATTTGGAGTTCGTTTTTGAAGTTCCCGGCTTTACTCCCGTCACTCAATTATACGATTACAATTTTTTCAAATCAGACAACACTTTATTGTTTACCGCGCCCGGTGTAGGTATTTTTGCCTCTCTCAATGACGGAGAAACCTGGACACTTTTTGACAACGAACCCGCTTCCTTGTATGTCACAGCTATGGCAGCTACGGAAGACTACTTTTATTTTGCTTCCAAACAATTCGGCGTACGTCGGATAGAGCGAGAATTTTTGGTCTCCGAAATAAGAAACAGCCCATCGGTACGAGTTCGTTGTTTTCCCAATCCAACCACGAAAACCGCTGTCTTCACTTTAGAAAATCTGACGCTGCAAAACGGCACATTCACCCTTTTCGACGCGACGGGTCGCACAGTGCAGCGCATGAATTTCACAGACAATACCTTCCGTTTTAATCGCTCCGACTTGGCGAACGGTTTGTATTTTTATAAAATATCGGAAGGGGAGCGGTTGCTGACGGCGGGGAAGATTGTTTTGGAGTAAGGGAGTCTGATTTATAAAACAAAAAGCCGATGAGAAATCAATCTCATCGGCTTTTCTCATCATTATCCCGCCGACAATTTCTTCAGCCCCGCTCGGTTCAGATACCGATGAAAAACCCCGCCTTTCACGCCGTTTACATCAAATTCCGTGATAAAAGCCTGCGGGTCTTCGAGGTCAATCATTTTATACGTCCGATGAATGTCGATGCGATTGATGACGGTGTGCAAAATCTCTTTATTGTGAATTTCGCCGCGCTTTCCGTAGCCGCCCGCGCCGCTGTAAACGGTCACGCCCGCCCCGATTTTTTCTATCAAACCTTTTTTTACGGCTTTGGCTTTATCGGAAACAATCACCAAGCCCACAAAGTCCTCAAAGCCCGCCACTACCTTGTCGATGACCTGCGCACAAATCAAAAAAGTCAGCACGGAATACATCGCCGCTTCCGTAGAAAGCACCGCCGCCGTAACGGAAAACAGGATGATGTTAAATACTAAAATCACCTTGCCGATGCTGATGCCGAAGCGGTCGTTCATGAAAATACCGAGTATCTCCGAGCCGTCGAGTACCGCCCCGCTATTAATGGTAATCCCGATGCCGATGCCCAACAGCAGCCCGCCGAAAATGCAAACCAACAGTTTGTCTTCGGTAACAATGTCGAAACTCGCAAAGTGAATCAGCACCGCCAAAGCCACGATGGACAGCACCGATTTGATAAAAATACGCTTGGACAAAGTAAACCACGCCATTGCCAAAAACGGAACGCTGACGGCGACCAAAATGACCGATACATCATGGTTGAATACCTCGCTGAGTAAAATGGCGATGCCCGTCACGCCGCCGTCCAAAAAGCCGTTGGGCAGCAGGAAAGACTTGAGCGCAACACCGGCGAGCAGAACGCCGAAAGCGATGGAAAAAATTTCGTAGAGGAGTTTTTTCATGTGATGTATTTAATGCTTAACGGAAAAATAAAAAATATAATTAAAATAAAATTTCGATTAAGAAGGTGTTATTTTGCGAAATTTCCAAAATTTATCGTTAACTTCACCCTTAAAACCAAAACTACACAGAATGAAAAACCGCCACGATAAACTTTTCAAGTTCACATTTTCTCACGTAAAACAAATAAGGGAACTGTTAGTGCATTTTACGGAAGAAAAACTGCGCGCCGGTTGGGATTTATCGACTATCGAAATCAGTAACGACTCCTTTATCGACGACAAACTCAAAGAGTATTTTTCCGACATTGTCTTCACCTGCCGCACGACCGATGAAGAACAAGTGACGGTTTGTTTTGTCTTAGAACATAAGAGTTACCGCGACGAAAAGTTGCCTTTGCAATTGTTGCGCTATCTGACCGAAGCCTACGAGTCGCAGTTTCAACCGGAATCTTCCCGCAAAATGAACGTCGTGGTGCCGATTGTCATTTATCACGGCGACAAACCGTGGCATTACGCGGATTTGTCCGATATGATAAAAACTCCGGCGGGGAAACTTTTCGAGTTCATCCCGACGTTTAGTTACAGTGTGATAAATTTATCCGAATTATCGGACGATATTTTGACCGCAGGCAAGGAAGCTGCTTTACTCAAAGGCTCGTTAGCAATTTTAAAGCACAGCGACGACATTGATTTTGTTTTGACAAAGTCGCCGGAAATCATTAAATTTGCTCACAGCTTGCCGGAGAAAGAAGACGTTGCCCTTTTTATCCGCGCTTGGATTGAATATATTTATCGAAATGTAAAATTGAATCAGATGCAAAGACAAAAATACCTCGATATTTTGAGCGAAGAAACAGACTACGCCGAGGGCAGTATGTATG
>JAHDCG010000042.1:16667-29141 GCA_020629965.1 Saprospiraceae bacterium
AAATACCTCGATATTTTGAGCGAAGAAACAGACTACGCCGAGGGCAGTATGTATGATTACATGGTGAAAGAGTATGAGGTGAAAATTAGACAAGAAGTAGATATCAAATCTGTGTTTAAGGATTTGAAATTTACCTCGTTTTTATTCAAAAACGATTATCCGATTAATACGGAAACCGTTAAAAATAACTTGGAAATATCGTTCAAAACCGTAGCTTTTATCAAAAAAACCATTACCGAAAAGAAACCCGCTGCCGCCGCGAAAGCAATAAAGAAGAAGTTACTGCCTAAAATTCCGCTGACAGAAGAGCATCAAAAAGAATTTCAAAAAATCATCCTTTCCTTTTACCCCGACACCAAAAACTAACCGCAAAGCGTATCCGGTATCCCAAAATACCGCATACGCTTTTTACATTTGTGCCTCACCAAAAGCAAAATCTTGTTTTTCCGATAAAAAAATCCCCCTTCCCTCAACTTTTCCCCGCCCAAAGTTGTGAATTTAGCGTATTTTCGCCCGAAATTTCCGCCCGCTCATTTTTCAGCCCTGACCTGCGGAAACATCGAAAGGCGTTTTTACGTCTAAGGAAGATATTGCGGTCGAACATACATTCGACGCAAACGAACAATAAATTATCAGCAAAACAGGCAAGTTCAAGACACGACTGAAAAGTCTAACGTCTAATATCTAACGTCTAAAGTCTGCTTTCTGAAAATCTAAGCATAACCAACAGATATGGCATTTGACATAGAAATGATTAAGGCGCACTACGCCGCCCTGCCCGGCAAAGTCGCCGCCGCGCGCGAAAAATTGGGTCACCCCCTGACGCTCGCCGAAAAAATACTGTACGCTCACCTGCACGACGAGTCGCCGCTCCAACCTTACAATCGCGGTAAAGATTACGTCTTTTTCGCGCCCGACCGCGTGGCGATGCAAGATGCAACGGCACAAATGGCCCTGCTCCAATTTATGATGGCGGGTCGAGACAACGTCGCCGTGCCGAGTACCGTGCACTGCGACCACCTGATTCAGGCGAAGGTCGGTGCGGACAAAGATTTGGCAATCGCTAATGACGTAAACTCCGAGGTTTACGATTTCCTTTCTTCCGTTTCCGACAAATACGGCATCGGTTTTTGGAAGCCCGGCGCGGGTATTATTCACCAAATCGTTTTGGAAAATTACGCTTTCCCCGGCGGTATGATGATTGGTACCGACAGCCACACGCCCAACGGTGCGGGTCTCGGTATGATTGCCATCGGTGTCGGCGGTGCGGATGCCGTGGATGTCATGGCGGGTATGCCCTGGGAGTTGAAAATGCCGAAACTCATCGGTGTCAAACTGACGGGTAAAATGTCGGGTTGGACGAGTGCCAAAGACGTGATTTTGAAAGTCGCCGGCATCCTGACCGTGAAAGGCGGTACGGGTGCGATTGTCGAGTACTTCGGCGAGGGCGCGAAAAATATTTCCTGCACGGGTAAAGGTACCATCGGTAACATGGGCGCGGAAATCGGAGCGACGACTTCGACTTTCGGCTACGACGACGCCATGGAACGCTACCTGCGCGAAACCGACCGCAGCGACGTGGCAGACGCTGCCAACGAAATCAGAGAGCACCTGACGGGTGACCCGGAATGCTACGAAAATCCGGAAAAATACTTTGACCGCGTTATCGAAATCGACCTTTCGACTTTGGAGCCGCACATTAACGGCCCTTACACGCCGGATTTGGCTTGGCCGATTTCAAAATTTGCGCAGGCAGTAAAAGACAACGATTATCCGCCGGTATTGGAGGTGGGTTTGATTGGTTCTTGTACCAATTCGAGCTACGAAGATTTAGACCGCGCGGCATCTTTGGCGCGTCAGGCGACGGCAAAAGGGCTTAAAACCAAAGCCGAATTTACCGTAACGCCCGGCTCGGAGCAAATCCGCTACACCGTAGAGCGCGACGGACTTTTGGAAGATTTTGAGAAAATGGGTGCCGTGGTTTTGGCGAATGCCTGCGGCCCTTGTATCGGTCAGTGGGCGCGTCACACCGACGACCCGAAGCGCAGAAACTCGATTATCACTTCTTTCAACCGTAACTTTAGCAAGCGTAACGACGGCAACCCGCAGACGCACGCATTCGTGGCTTCGCCCGAAATCGTGACCGCGATGGCAGTGGCCGGCAGCATGACTTTTAACCCGCTGACCGACAGTCTCGAAAACGAACACGGCGAGATGGTAAAATTCGACCCGCCGGCGGGTGTAGAGTTGCCGCCGAAAGGATTTGACGTAGGCGACGCGGGCTTTCAGGCACCTGCGGAAGACGGCAGCGGTATTAAAATTACCGTCAGCCCCGAATCTAACCGCTTGCAGTTGTTAGAGCCTTTTAAGCCGATTCAGCAGTCGCAAATGCAGGATATGCGCGTCTTGATTAAGGCTAAAGGCAAGTGTACGACCGACCACATTTCTATGGCGGGCCCATGGTTGAAGTACCGCGGTCACTTGGAAAATATCTCGCAAAACTGCTACATCGGTGCGATTAACGCTTTCAACGGCGAGACGAATAATATCCTCAACGTAGAGACCGGCGAGTACGGTCCCGTGCCGGACACGGCGATTTATTACCGCGACAACGGCATCGGTACGGTGATTTTCGGTGAGGAAAATCTCGGTGAGGGTTCTTCGCGCGAGCACGCTGCGATGGAGCCGCGCTTTATCGGAGTGAATGCGGTGATTGTCAAATCATTTGCGCGTATTCACGAAACGAACCTGAAAAAACAAGGAATGTTGGCTTTGACATTCGTCAATCCGGCGGATTACGACAAGGTGCGTCAAGACGATAAGGTGAGCATTCCGGACTTTAAGGACATGGCACCGGGCAAAAACCTGACCGTGGTTTTGCATCACAGCGACGGTACGACCGAAAAATTTGAAGTAGCACACACGTATAACAAAGCTCAGATTGACTGGGTGCGTGCGGGTTCCGCTTTGAATAAAATTCGGGAGGAGTTGTCGTAAAGTGTTGATATTCAGATAATAAAAAAGCGGTAAGTAAGATTTGGTTCTTGCTTACCGTTTTTTTTTGTTGAGTCGTTGAACCGTTGAGGGCGTGAAATTCAGTAGTTGGGTAGTGCAATACGAGGTACTTTGGTTTTCATCCTGATTAAAGCGCGAACCTTCTTATCTTGATAATTCACCCCGACCGAAGTGCAGTACAGGTCAATTCAACGATTTAACACCTCAACCGGGTCAAAAAATATTATAAATATTAAATCCTAATAAAACCAACAACCCGACGACGGCAATCACCGTCAAAATCGGGACATTATTGACGTTGAGCGGAATGCGAAAGGGAGGTTCTTCGTCACTGTCGCCGTTTAGTCGGTAATTTATCAGTGCGACATTGACGGAAATAAACAGGATAAAAACGAAAATATTACTGATACTCGCGATGACCTTTAAGTTGCCGATAAGACTGAATATTACGACGGCGATGCTGACGGAAATAATCGCAAAGGTAGGCGTACCGCGCCCTTCGTCGATGTGTGTCAGTTTTTTCATCCAAGCGATATCGCTGTCTCGCGCCACGTCGAAAAGCAGGCGACTTGCCCCCAAAATATTGGAGAGAATGGTTTTGCTTGTGGCAAAAAGTGCGACGACAATCAGCCCGACCGCCCAATTCGGACCCGCCGCCGTTTCCATTACCTGACCCAGCGGGCCTTTACTTTCTTGCAGCGTTTGCGCGTCGAGTACGTTGACGGCACTGACGGCGATGAGCAGATAAATGACTAAGACGGCAATGCCCGAAATGATAATTCCTTTCGGCATTGTTTTTTCGGGTTCTTTGACTTCTTCCGCCAATTTTACCAAATCTTCAAAACCGACGTAACTGAAAAAAATGAGCGCGGAACCTGCGAAAATGCCCGTCATACCTTTTTCCGGCGCGGCCAATAAATCCGCGCTGCCCCATTCCGGTACGGAAAACCCAACCACCGCACCCAAACCCAACAGCGTGATAATTGTCGCCGCCGTGTTAAACCACGAAGACTCCTGCGCGCCGATAATATTGACCCCGCCCATGAGCGCGATGATGCCGATAGCAGTGACCGAACTCGGAATATCGAGCAAACGTCCTAGGTAATCGCTGAAACTAATCGCAATTGCCGCCGGCGCAATGATGCCCGTAAACAGCATTACCACGGAGAGAATCAGCGCGGTTTTTTTGTTAAAACTCTGCTTGATGTATTCGAAACTGCCGCCCGCATCCGGAAAGCGACTGACAAACTCGGCGTAAGCCAAGCCCGTCAGCAAAGCAACGGCCGCCGCTATTCCGAAACTCAGCCACAGCATATTACCGGCAATGCCCGCCGCCTCACCGATAATCGCATAAATACCCGCGCCGACGATACCGCCGATGCCGAACATCAATACCTGCGTCAGCCCGAGAGTTCTCTTTAGTTTGTTGTTTTTTCCCATATTTTTATTTTACGGATAAAAATTACGGGGCAGGGGAAATGTTCACCGACCGGGTCGGGAAATAACGAAGTATTTGTTTGTTATCAAAAAAAAACGGGCGTATCAAATACCCTGAAGGATTTGATACGCCCGTTTATTTTTCGGTTTAGGATAAAAAGGAACCTATTTCGCCGGCTTCAACATCGACAAGTCAATCAATTCTTCTTCTTCTTTATCAATGGCAAAAATACCTAAAAAGCCGCCGTCGGCACGTGCTACGTGACGCGCGAAACTGAGAAAAGACTCGTATAAATTTTTGTGAAAAGTGTATCCGAGTTTGTCGAGAATCGGGTTGATTTCGCTCAATTTTTCACTCAAAATTTTGGTGCGGTCATCCGTGTCGAGCGGTAATTTTTCAATCAATTCATCGACTTTAGCTTCAAAGCGCGGCTCTACGGCTTCGTAATATTCCTTGGTTTGGTCGGTGTTGTTAAAGCTGCGAATGTGCGTCACTTTTTTCGCCCATTCTCTTTGTCCGTCGGTAATATTACCGTTCGCGCCCGCTATCAGCACGGTAATCATCGGTACGGCATCGTATAATTTTTCGCGCTCTTCGGCGGTCAGTTTTTCTAATTCGTTCATTTTTGAGTTTGAATTTTTTGTGAATATGGCTCACTTTGTATCACGCAAATCACAGGCTGAACGCGCATACTTCCGCAAAAGTAAAGTTTTTCACGACTTGACCGATAAGAAAGAAAGAGAAAATTTCGCGTCACCTTAACCTCTCAACTCCCCAACCCCTCATCCGCCTAACCCCGCAACTTTCCCACCGCTTCGCCAATTCGCTTAATCGCTTCTTTCAACTGCGCCTCACTCGCCGCGTAGCTGATGCGCATACACTCGTCTGCTCCGAACGCCGAACCCGCGACACAAGCCACGTGCGCATTTTCTAATAAAAACTCACAGAAGTCCGCCGAGTTTTCAACGGTTTTGCCGTCATGTGACTTGCCGAAATAATAACTCACATCCGGAAAAACGTAAAACGCACCCTTCGGCTGATTGACCTTGAAACCTTCGATTTCGGACAAGCCCGCAATGACCAGTTCGCGTCTTTCGGCAAAGGCTTCGCGCATTTCGTGCGTCGGACCGAGGTCGCTGTCGAGGGCAACCGCCGCCGCTTTTTGACCGAAAGCCGTCGCACCGGAGGTAGATTGACTTTGCAATTTGGCACACGCCGCCGCCAGCCACGCCGGACCGCCCATGTAGCCGAGTCGCCAGCCCGTCATCGCAAAGCCCTTCGCCATGCCGTTGACGGTCACGGTTTGGTCTTTGACATTTTCAAAAGCACCGATACTCGCGTGTTGGTCGGTGAAGTTGATGTGCTCGTAAATTTCGTCGCTGATGATGATAATCTCTTGGTCGGCCGCCGCCACCACATCCGCAATGGCTTTCAGTTCGTCTTTGAGATAAACGCTGCCCGTCGGATTGCAGGGCGAAGAGAAAATCAGTGCCTTCGTCTTCGGCGTAATCGCCGCTTTAATCTGCTCCGGACTCACTTTAAAATCATCATCAATGCCCGCGCTGACCTGCACCGGCACCCCGCCCGCCAGCTCGATAATTGCCGAGTAGCTGACCCAAAACGGAGCCAAAACAATCACCTCGTCGCCCTCGTCGCAGAGCGCCATAAAGAGGTTGTTGATGGTTTGCTTCGCGCCGTTGCTGACCACGATTTGGTTCATTTTAAACTCCAAACCGTTTTCGCGCTTAAACTTGCGAATAATCGCCTCGCGGTACTCGACCAAACCCGGCACCGGCGTATATTTCGTGTAGCCGGCATCGAGGGCTTCTTTGGCGGCTTGCTTAATGTGGTCGGGCGTATCGAAGTCCGGCTCGCCGAGCGAGAGACTGATAACGTCGTGTCCTTTGGATTTGAGGTCGCGCGCCATTTGTGCCATGCGAATGGTCGCGGATTCTTCCATTTGCAGCACGCGGCGACTGAGCGGTTGGGTCTTTGTCATTTTGTTACGGTTGACGGTTGACGGTTTTACGGCGGACGGCGGCTTTCGCTTTAATGTCCGGTAAAGCCGAAGTTGTTGTGAGTTTTTTTGTTTTTCTTACGTGAAAAACGGCGCAAAGTTATGGTATTTTAATTTGTGACGTTCGATTTTTTTTGGGGTGTTACGACGGTTAAAATTTCGGGGGAGGCACACGCGATTTCCGGCTTTACAAGAATAATCGCTCGTATTCATTTCTGTAACATCTTTGAATTCAAAACGTCTGCAAAGAGAACGTAAAATCAATTCTATGAAAATTATCCTGCAAACTCTTTTCGCCCTCCTTTTTACTGCTTTGAATATCAGGGGCTTCGCCCAAAATGATGTTTACGTTGTTGCTGCTAACGGTTTGAATGTACGCAGCAGTCCCGGCTTAGACGGTAAGGTATTGTTTACTTTGCCGTTTGAAACGAAGGTTTAAATTATTGAAGATAAAGTGCGCCCGGATACTGTCGGCGCGTCGCTTTTTCCCGTTCCGCTGCACAACGGCGACAGAAACCGACCGACCGGGCATTGGGTAAAAATTTCCGTCGATAAGAAAACGGGCTACGTTTTTGACGGTTATTTGTCCGATTTTTACTCGAATCACAAAGACAAAAATCGTGATTTTGCTGTCATGCCGCTCGGTGCGAATTGTATTTATAATTTGCAACCGGTTCGGGATTTTAATTGGTACGAAATTGTAGTTCGGGAAGACAGTTTTTATCTGCAACCGACGGCGATTTCCTATTTCTACAATCGAAATTCGGGCTTGTCTCCGCTGTTTATTTTCGCCGACAAAAAGGAAAAGTATGCAACGGTCATTGGCTCGAAGCGGAAAAACCTGTCGGGAATAAAAGGGAAAATGCGCATCGAAAGCGAAGAGATTTCACCGACAACTGAGAAAACTATCAGAGTCGCATTGAGCAGTTCCGCAGGGAAAGCATTTAAAGAAAATGCAACGTGGCTCGCGAACTATATCACAAAATGCACAATCGCTGATTTTGACGGAGACGGTAAGCCGGATTATTTAGTTGACTTTGGCGAGAAGACAAGTAACACGGTGCTGTTTTTGAGTACGGCAGCGGAAGGAAAGGAAAAAGTGCGTCCGGTAGCGGTGCTTTATTTGGGGTATTGCTGTTGAGGAAGCGGACTACGAAAGTGCGGGGCACCTCGGGGGTGCCTTGCACTTTTTACACTCCGCAGTAAGTTTTGTGATGTTGAAAATTTAAGTAAACAGAAAGTGCGAGGCAACCTGAAAGGTGCCCCGCACTTTGCACTTCAGCCGCCGGGCAACCGACAATCCCGACTGAAGTACGGGACAGGCCGTCATCCGTCAACTAAGCTATTCCACTACAATCTTCCCCACACTCACCCCTTTCTTACCTTCCACGCGATACACATACACGCCGCCGGTCAGCGGTAAATCACGCAATTCAATTTGATTGCGGAAATAGTCATCGCGGCGAAAAACCTCGCGTCCTGTCACGTCCGTCAGACTGATATTAACGCTTTGTCCGGCGGCGTAATCGTATAAAATCGTAAAGTCACAGGAGGTCGGATTTGGGAAAGCGACGGCGTGGTAGTCATTTTGCAGCGGTGCATCGACGCTTGAAATGACGGCGGCGCAGGTCGTCGCTACCGTTGCCGTTTCTTCGTGCGCATCGTTGACGACGGCGGTGATTTCGCCGATGCAAATTTCGTCGCCCGTCAACTCGGAGTAGTAAACGCGGGCGAGGGTGCGCAGATTTTGCTCTTTGAGCAGCATTTCTTCATTCCACGAGAAGCCGATGATTTCGTTGTTTTGGAAATGCAAATCGTGGTTCCAGTCGGGCAGCATCTGCTCCAAACCGGTAATCGTCGCGCCCTCGATGCTGAACTCGAAGCCGGCAATTTTATTAAACGGATTTTGTATCGTCACCTCAAACCAGCCCTCGTCTTGATTCAACTCGCCTACACCCAACAGCGTGACGTGCTGCGGATTGAAGATGCTGAACGGAAATTCGCAGGGGTTGTGGTTGTGTCCGGCGGTCGGCGGGTCGTTTTGGTGTACGGCGCATTCCATACCCAAAATTAAATCGGTGACACTGACCGCGCCGTCGGCATTGAGGTCGTTACAAGGTGTGCCCGCTGCATTTGCGAAACTTTCGGTGAGGTACATATTCACGTCGTCGCTGTTACGCTCGCCGTTGCCGTCGATGTCGGCGGTGAGTGCGCTGCCGTTACATTCGCCCGCACAGTCGGGGCTTGCATTGCCAAAGGGCGTACCCGCGCAATCGACGTAAGGCTCACAGTCGGCAAGAATTTCGATGCTCGCCGCGCCCGTGATTTCGGCGCGCGTCAGACGGATGCAGGCCTGCGCCCAGTTGTTGTCGTAGCTCATTTCGTATTGACCGAGGGCATCGGGGTCGTAGTCCCAATTGACCACCGTCGCAAAGGTATAATCGCCCGCCGGCAAGTCCGTGATGTCGAACCATTGACATTCCAAACCCGCACCGTAAATATCGCCGCAGCCCGCCGAGATACCCATATTTCCGCAGCCGTATTGTGCCGTGCCCCAGTCGCAGACTAAATCTAAAACGCAAAAGCCGTTTTTAAATCCTTGCGGCAAAGAGTTCCCCTCCGCATCGAAAACCAAGTAGTTGGCGTAGCCCTCGTAGTGCCAGTGATTGTGGCAGGCGTCGTATTCAAACTGCTCGTTGCCCTCTTCCGGCACACCGATAAAATAGTCTGACTCGCCGATGTTGTCGATGTGGGTGTCGAAGCGCAACAGCTCTCGCATTCCGTAGCCTGACAGACAGGCCTCTTCAATCAAACAGCCGTCCGAGTTGTCGAGATAATCGATGTACAATGAACTCAAAAAGACATCTTCGCGCATCAGCAGGTCGGGACCGGCGGGGCATTCCGGGTCGCCCGGGTAGTAGCATTCGCCGCTGTCCACAGTGGCTAAGGGGTTGAAATTACAAGCCGTCTCGTCCGTGCAGCCGCTGATGGGTCCGCTGTATTCTATACTCCAACTGATTTCCTGTCCGTCGCAATCTTCGCTCGCGCTGCCGACGCGGATGTAGTAGGTTTCGCCCGCGCCGAGTGCCATGCTGACTTCGGCGAGGTTGCCGCAAAAATCGTCGTTGAAAGCGTAGGCGGCGATGTTTGAATTGTCGAATTGCAGGCCATTGCAATAGTCATAGACCCAGAGTGTGGTGTTGCACAGGTTCATTTCGTCGCAGGTGCTGACGGTGTACATGCCCGACTCGTCGGTTGTAAAGGTGTACCAAACGCTGTTGAAGGTCACGTCGGCAATGACTTCGTCCGCCTCGACGGGGAGTGCGCTGTTGCAGTTCGTACCCGGCGGGCAGTTGATGTCGTGCGTTGCAAAACTGCCGAAGTCTCCGCCCGCAGCCGCCGGGGCGCCGTCGAGGAGGAGTTCGTAGTATCCTTCACCGAAGCCGCAGCAAATACCGTCGCCGTAAGTGTCGTTAATTTCAAAAGTCAGACACATACCGGCGGGAACGCAGACGGTGTCGGTGTACAAAGAGTCATTGACCAAGTCCGCGTTTTGCAGGTAAACCGTACCGTTTGCGCCGGTCAGAGTCCATGAGGTTTCGTTGGCATATTGGTCGGTGAGAACATGGAGGATGACGGCGGTTTCGCCTTCGGCGCAGTCTTGGGCTTGCAGGGCAAATGTGAAAAGGCAGAGCGAGAGAAGTAAAATTCTTTGGTACATAAGCAGCGATAAATTTGCAAAATGAGGAGGAATGCCAAAGGTAGTAAAGGTTTGGGAAAAAGTTTATACTTGTAATCAAGATTGGTTAGTTAAAGCGGGAAATGTCAGTTGTCGGGAGAATGAGTTTAAAATTCGTTGAAAGTAAAGAGTCGAACTGAAGACCCCCCGACCCCCGGAGCGGGGGAGTATCTATCGTTGGAATTAGAATTTGTTTTAAATCTAAATTCGTATTCAAAGTGTAAACCTTAGAACCCGTTTTTATTCAAAATGAAGGAACTTATAAATATAAGGATTTACCCCGGGCTTAGCAGCGGAGAAAGTTCCCCGCTCCGGGGTTAGGGGCTAAAGACGAGAAGAAATATACGTCTCATCCCCTCGCTTTCTTATACTTCACAGAATACTTCCGCTTCAAAATACGCAAAGCCGTCACGCCGATAACGGTCGGGGCAATCCACGGAATAATCATAAAATAACCGTCAAAAATGCCTTCGAAGAAGCTGCGACCGCCGAAGGCAAAGAACGCCGTGTAAGCCGCAATGCCGCTCGTAATCATGCCGCGCACGTGCGTAAACAGCCAATCGGACTCGGTCGGCGGGTTGCGCAAGTCTTTGAAAATCGACAGCCCCGAGGTCGCGCCGATGCTGCCGAAAATAATCAGCAGGACGCCGCCGTTCGGAATGCCGACGTACAGACCCAAAGCCACCATCATCAGTCCGGTCAGTGCCACCGCGCCGTTGAAAAACATTTGTTTGCGGTTGTGGTCGGCGTCCAAACCTTTTTTCTTTTGCAAAACGGCGATGCCGAACCACAGCGGGTTAGCGGTCAAAATTGCTAAAAAGCCCAAGAACACCCCGCCGAATAAATCGCCCTGTGTGAAGTTGTGAATGCTCAAAAGCAAAGCCGTACCGAGGACAAACCACATAGAGATGACGTAAGCCTCACCGGACTTATTATGCAGTTTTCCGCCCTTTTTGGCAATGACGGGTATCCAAAAAATGACTAAGCTGCCGAAGGCAAAAAAGATGTGCGTGAAGAGTAAAATGCGGTCGAGAATTTTGATAATTTCCATTTGAGTCTGTATTTTGAAAAAAGCCGAAAAGACTTTCGCGTTGTGTGATGACACAAATGTAGAGGGCGGGAAGAAAAAGAAAAAATAACCGGGATAACGAGCAGGAATGCGGGATGATTGACCGTTTTTGGGATGGTTGACAAGGGGGAGAAGGTTAGAATTGTTGGAGTGGTTGGAATGGTTTGAGTTGTTTTTGTGCAATTTGATATGAAATAAAAAGAGTAAATTTGCTGAAAAGTTACGAATTATGATAATTGCGAATCCTATTTACGATGTGGTTTTTAAGCGATTGATGGAGAATGACCGGGTGGCTAAATTTTTCATCAGTACGATGATTGGGCAAAAGGTCGAGTCGCTGCAGGTCAAACCGCAGGAAATTACTTACTCTGACGAGTTGGCGGGACTGCGACTTTTCAGGTTGGATTTCATTGCGGTAGTAGAAACCGAAGAGGGCGAGTACAAGAAAATTCTCATTGAAATTCAAAAGGCATTTAACGATTTGGATTTGATGCGTTTTCGAAATTATTTAGCCGAGCAGTACAAGAAAGAAGACATTATCGCAGGGGAAGATGAAATTTTACCGATTACAACAATTTATATTTTAGGCTTCAAACTGCCCGAAATTGAAACGGCTTGCGTACATGTCAAACGCAATTATATCGATATGGTAAATAATACTGTCATTGACAAAAAGAATGCCTTTATCGAAAGATTGACGCACGATAGTTATGTCGTGCAGGTTGAGAGAATTGTCGGTCGATTTCAAACGAGATTGGATAAATTGTTAAGTGTTTTCGAGCAGAGTAACTTTGTCGATGATAAGAAAATTATCAAAGATTATCTTTTTGAACCGGACGAAGAAGATGAAGACGTGAAAGCGATGACTGCGATTTTACACCATACCGGAGCAGACCCCGAGACCCGCAGACAGATTGAACTTGAAAAAGAAGCGTGGCGAACATTCAATGCTTTGTTTGCGAGTAAGCAGAAGAAATTGAGAGAACAATTAATTGAAAAAGAAAAAGTCGTAGGTGAGCTAAAACAGTTAAATGAAAAGCTGGAAACAGCAAAAGAAAACGCTGAAGAAGAGCGCAAAAGAGAGCAGGAGGCAAGGAAAAATGCTGAAGAGGAACGAAAAAATGCTGAAGAGGAACGAAAAAATGCTGAGGAGGAACGAAAAAATGCCGAGGAGAGACGAAAAAATGCTGAGGAAG
>JAHDCG010000042.1:29241-43171 GCA_020629965.1 Saprospiraceae bacterium
ACGAAAAAATGCTGAGGAAGCAAGAGTAAAAGCCGAAAACGAACTTGAAGCCCAAAAACTCCTCATCGAGCAACTAAAAAACAAACTCAAAGACAAATAACTCTCACCCCGTCACTGCCCGCAAATCATTCACATAACGCCGTGAAACCGGCACCTCCGTACCCGCCCCCCCGCGCAGGGTCAAGCGCAAACCCTGTGCGTTGCCTTCCGCTTTTTCAATCAAATCGGTATTGACGATAAAACTTTGGTGACAACGCAGAAAAACCGCCGGCGGAAGTTGTTCGCCCATACTTTTCAAGGTATTGCGCAGCGTGGTTTCCGTGATTGCATCGTCTTTCAGATGAAAAACGGTGACGTAATTTTGGCGCGACTCCAGCCACAAAATTTCACTTTCCTTTGCCGTCAAAGTCTGCTTTTCATTATAAGAAACGAGCGTAATTGCTTGTTCTTCCGGCAGCGGCGGTTTGCGTTTTTGAATAGCCGTTGCCGCTTCGGTATTGAGTCTTTCCGCCCGCCGCTGTATTACAAAACCCGTGAAAAAGACCGGAATAAGACCCAAGCTGACCGTTGCGTAAGCCATGTTTAAAAAAGTATGCCAATCGAAAGCGGTGTATCCCGGGTACAGCCACAACACGTAAGAAAAATTGCCGAAACTGATGCACAGTAACAGTCCGAGCATGTACAAAATCCACTTTCCCAATGTCCAACCCGGCACATTACGCTTGATTTTTAACACATAAGCAAACAAAACATAATACAACAACGGCACCACAAAACTCACCAGACCAAAACCCAAAGTCACCAACAGCAACGACTTTCCGCCACCGGTCAAACCGAACGGACGCATAAAATACAACACCGCAAAAATGAAAAAAGCAACCCCCGCAAAGGAGCGAAGTTGCTTTTTAAAATTGCCCTCTTCGGGAAAAGGGCGGGATAGATTTTTCAGAATATTCATTTTGTAATTGCTTGGCGAAAAAACAGGAGGAATCGGAAAAATGTTTTGCGATTTTTTTTGGGGAAAAATTATTGCCGCAAGTAAATCGGCAGGAAAATTAGGTAAATAACGCATATTTTGCGAAAGGTCGGCGAGATTTTCTTCAAACAGAGTAAGGACAGACTCTTGCGTTATCTTTCGGGTCACAAATATAAAAGGACGTCCTTTATTCCTGTTTCGGCGGGGGAGCGGACGGCGGTAAAGAAGGTGTTTTTTTTGTGGTAGGGAGCGTTGGTTTTGTAAAATTTGCGAAAAATTTTCTGTGTGATGCAGCGGGCTTTTTCACATTTTAAAAAAAAAATCGAAAATAACTGTCACACCTTCCGCCTTTGCCTGTATAACTAATAAAAACGCGAAAGATGGTCGAGAAAAATCCTTTTACTGCAAGTTTTAATCACCGTTTAGACACGGAATTGGTGGCGCAGTCCGTCACCGGAGACAGGGCTGCCTTGAATAAACTCATCAGCCGGCACAACAATTTTATCTACAACATCGCGCTGAAAATGTTGGGTAATCCGACCGACGCGGAGGACGTCACGCAAGATATTCTTATCAAACTCATCACCAATCTTGCGCGCTACGATGCCGAAAAAGCGCAGTTTCGGACTTGGCTGTATCGTATTGCTTTCAACTTTATTTTGAATTACAAAAAGTCGGCAACCGAAAAAGCAATCGGTTCTTTCGGTCAATTTTTCGATTTTATAGACGAGACAGAAGACGACCCGACAGTCGATGCAGAGTCGTTAAATCCGCTGAGCAATGAGGCAAAAATAAAGTGCATGTCGGGCATGCTGATGTGTGTGCCGCGCGAAGACCGACTGCTCTACATTGTCGGTGATTTGTTTGAAACAGACCACAATTTGGGGGCAGAGATTTTTCAAATATCAAAAGTCAATTTCAGAAAAAAACTGAGTCGCATCAGAAATAATCTGCGGCAGTGGATGAATAACAAATGCGGTCTGGTCAACAAAGAAAACCCGTGTCGCTGTGCGCGAAAAACCAAAGGCTTTATCGAAAGGGGCATCGTTGACCCCGATAATCTGTTGTGGAACAAGAAATTTGCCGCCAAAATCGGGGATTTTTCCAAAGATAATTTGCAGGAATTACTACTGCATTCCGACAAAGTCTATGCGGATTTATACAAGCAGCACCCCTTTAAAGAAAGCAAAAGCGCGGAACAGGTAATCCAAAGCATTACGGCAAACTCCGCCATGAAAGAAATTCTTAAATTTTAATTTAATCCGTAAAGCACGGACTGCGCACCGGTTTTGTCACGACAAGACCCGGCGGCGGTATGTCCGAAAACGAACCGATAACATGAAAAAAGTAATCTTTCTTTTCGCACTGTGTCTGTCGCTGTCCGCGACAGGGCAGACGGGAACAAACGCACAAAATCAAACTCACATGATAAGCACGAACCGCACGAAAATATCGGCGGCATTTCCTTATGAGTCTAAATACCGGACGGTTAAAGGCTCGAAAATGCACTACATAGACGAAGGCGACGCAGCTGCCAAACACACTTTTGTGCTCCTGCACGGCAACCCGACTTCCAACTACATCTGGCGCAATGTCGTTCCGCACCTGACCCCGCACGGGCGCGTCATCGCACCCGACCTCATCGGGATGGGCAAGTCCGATAAGCCCGACATCGACTACACCTACGCCGACCACATCGCCTATACGGATGCGCTTATCGCGGAATTGAATTTGCAAAATGTCATTTTCGTCATTCAGGATTGGGGTTCGGGTATCGGGTTTCACTACGCGCACCGTTTTCCCGAAAAGGTCAGCGGCATCGTTTTTTTAGAGGCCATTGTCCGGACCATTGATTGGAGCGATGCCAACCTAATCGAGCGTTTCATTTTTAAGCGTTTTCGCCATCCGAAAAAAGGATATAAAATGAACATGAAGAACAATTTTTTCGTCAAGCGATTTTTGCCGATGATGACCCGACGCCGACTGACTAAAGAGGAAAAAGCGTATTACGGCGCACCGTATTTGCGAGAAGAAGACCGTAAAGCGGTATGGATTTGGCCTACGCAAATCGCCATCAGCGGTACGCCCAAAGCAAGCCACGACATCATCAAAGCCTACGAAAAGTGGCTGCCGCAAAGCAAACTGCCCAAGTTGATGTTTCACGCCAAACCCGGGATGATAATCAAACCCAAAGAAGCAAAACGAATCAAAGAAACGTGGAACAATTTGGAGTCAATCGACCTCGGCAAAGGAAAACACTACTTGCAGGAGACCTACCCGCATCAAATCGGCAGGGGAATTTCGGAGTGGTATCTGCGGACTTTTGCGGGGTAGGAGATTTATCGTTTGGAAAAGCACGGCAGGCTTAAATTACTTATTCTTGCTGTGCTTTTTTTTCCTTCCTTTAAGAACACTCGTCACAGTACCCCGAAGTCAAAATCATAGCCGAACTCGATGTCGTATCCGATTTTTCGAGCAGCTTCAACATTTCCGCCTTCGATTCAGTATTTTTTCTTATTCTATTGCAATTTAGTTGCAATAGTTAAAAATTTCTCGTATTACGGCGGCGTTGTTGCAATAATACGGAAAGATTTTTATCATTTAAAAACCTTCGTTTGCAGAGAAGAAAATTCATCGGTATCGGCGCGCAAACGCTTTCAGTCATCGGCGTTGCCGGTCTCCTTACCGCAGTCGCAAAATTCAAAATTATGCAAGAAAACAATACCCCGTTCGACGTCATCATCGTAGGCGGCAGCTACGCCGGACTGTCGGCAGCCATGACGCTCGGCAGGTCTTTGAAAAAAGTATTGGTCATCGACAGCGGCAAACCCTGCAATGCGCAGACACCGCACTCGCACAACTTTTTGACCTAAGACGGCATTCCGCCCGCAGAAATCGCCGCGCTCGCCCGGCAGCAAACCGCCCGATACGAAACCGTGCAATTTCTCAAAGACAAAGTCGTAAACGGAAAAAGGCAGGGTGATTTATTCACCGTCCAAACGGAAGCGGGCGAGCAGTTAACCGCCAAAAAACTGATTTTTGCGACGGGCATCAAAGATATTATGCCTGACATCGAGGGCTTCGCGGCGTGTTGGGGTATCACGGCGATTCACTGCCCGTACTGCCACGGTTTTGAATTTAAAGGAAAGAAAACCGCCGTTCTCGCTAACGGCGACCGCGCCGTACATACGGCAGCTTTGGTCAATAATCTGACCGACGACCTCACCGTCCTCACCTCCGGTCAAGCGGAATTTTCGGAAGAGCAACGCGAAAAATTGCGCCGCAATAACATCGCCGTAGAAGAGGCGGCAGTCACGGCCTTCGAGCACACGCAGGGGCACATCCGGCGGGTAGTTTTCGCGGACGGTCGCCGGGCGAAATACGATGCCGTTTATGCTGCAATACCTTTTATACAGCACTCCGATTTGCCCGAAAAATTGGGTTGTGCAATAAACGAGGGCGGCTACATCGAGATCGATATGTTTCAAAAAACGAGTCAATCGGGCATCTTCGCTTGCGGTGACAATACGACTTACTTCCGTTCCGTGGCAAATGCCGTTGCTGCCGGTAACACAGCGGGGGCGATGGTGAACAATGAGTTGACGCAGGAGGGGTTTTGAGCGGTACTTTTTATAAATCAAAAGTTCTTCTCATAATTTTACTCCCCAAAATCGTCCGCAAAACCTCCCCCGATTTATCGTGATTTTTAAACGGTTGGTCGCGGTGTATTGGTGCATAAAGCGCGTCGTACTCCGACAAAATCGTGTCCGCCCGCCGCTCGGAAAGCTCACGGATTTTTTTAATAATCCGCGTTCCGTTTATTTATGCCGGCGGTTATAAATTATATTTTGCGTTCATAACAAGAAATTTTTTCCCGCATATCTCAATCTCTTCTATCTTTGCCCACGTTATGAACACACATTTTAAAATAGAATTTCTTGATAATGCTACCGAAACGCTGCGGGCGGTTGCGCATCCCATTCGTCTGACCATTATCGACTTGCTTTCCAAAAACGGAGAATTATCCGTAACCGAAATCCACGAACGTCTCGACATCGAGCAAGCCATTGCTTCTCACCATTTGCGTATTCTTAAAAATAAAAGAGTAGTCAGAGTAAATCGCGTCGGCAAAAATTCTTATTACGATTTACTGCACCCCGATTTTCAGGAAATAGTAGAAATCCTGATTCGCGTTTCTTGACTCCAATCCCTCTTTTTTATCCTGGCACATTCATTCTTTCTCACCAAACAGGCGACCGTTTACTCGGCATTCTCCGCACAAACCACCCGTAATTCAATTTTTTTTCACTTTTTTTAAATAAAATCTAAAATTTACTTACACATATATACATATCTACATACCTTAGCGCATCAAAACAAACGAAGGTGTTTTTTTAAACCATCGAAAGAGGGGAGAAAGAGAAGGGTAACAATTGCTTTTTTTCTCCGATAAAATCATCTTTATGCAAATGAAAAACTTACTACAAACAACTGTATTCTTTTTTTCTGTTCTGTTGCTGTACCATACCGCAGACGCGCAGGATATACCCAAACCGGAAATTGACCACTCTTACAAACCGCTCAAAGTAGAATTCAACGAAGAGGGCAGTAAATACCTGCGCTTTTTGATGTGGCACCAACTGTAGCTGACTACCGGTAATCTCGATACCGATGCCGGCAAACTGCAATTGACTCCGAGTATCAGAAGGTCGCGCTTTATTGCCTTTGCACAAGTTTCGCCCAAATTTCTCGTTCTCACACACTTCGGACTAAACAGCCTTTCACCCTCTAACCTTTCCTCTCTCGGTAATAACAGCGACTCTCCGCAACTTTTTTTACACGGTGCGTGGGGAGAGTTGAAAATATCGAAACAACTCTACATCGGCTCGGGACTGCACTATTGGAAAGGCATAACGCGCTTGGGAAATGCAAGTACCTTAAACATGATGACGCTCGACCAATCGCGCCCTTTTACACAATGGCATTCTTTGACAATCACCGACCAATTTGCGCGGCACTTAGGCATCTATGCCAAGGGCAAACTCGGAAAATTCGATTACCGAATCGCCTTTAACGGCGCCGGACAAAACGGCATCACGCGGGATTACGGCGGCAAGTCCGACCTGCTTTACAACGGCGTTAACGTCTTAAACAGAGACGGCAATCCGACCGGGCAGATGATAGTTACGGGCTATTTTCGCTATCAATTTTTTGAAAAAGAAAGCACCAAACTGCCTTACGCCGTCGGTACATATTTAGGAAAAAAGAAAGTCTTTAACATCGGTGCGGGCTTTTTCACTCACCCCGACGGGGTAGTCACTGCCGACAGCACCGCACACGTGAATGTCAATCACTTTGCCGTCGATGCCTTCTTAGAATTGCCGACCGAGAGCGGCGCTTTCAATGCCTACGCTTCAGTGCTCAACTTCGATTACGGAAGAAATTTTCTGAGCAGGTGGGCGGGTACGGGCACGGCGGTACACGTGCAGGCGGGCTATTACTTCAAGTCCGCCAAGTTGATGCCTTACGTCGCCTTCCAAACCACCGACTACGAAGCCGTGGAAGACAACATCGGCTCCTTAGATGCGGGCGTCAATTATTTTATCAACGGTCACAACTGCAAACTGACGCCGGAATACCACCGCATTATGAATGATTTCAGAGACGGTATCGACGTTTCCGAAGGGCCGAATGCACTGTCGCAAATACGCCTGCAACTGCACGTTTTCTTGTAATACTCAACGCTCAAAAAAGTACAATTATGTCACAAAAAAACTTGAAGGAATATTGGAACAAGAATGTCCGATACCTTTTCATTCTGCTCAGCATTTGGTTTTTCTCCTCTTTCGTATTGGGAATTTTCTTGGCAGAGCCGCTCAATACCGTGCGCATCGGCGGGTTTAAACTCGGATTTTGGTTTGCGCAGCAGGGGTCGGTTTACATCTTCGTCGCCATCATCTTTATCTACATTTATCTGATGAATAAGCTGGATAAAGAGTACGATGTAGATGAATAAGGACAATCGAAAAACAAGTTAACTTTTTACTTCATCGGTAATTATTCGACGAAAAGAGGACAGAGAATGCGTTGGTGAATGATTACCAAAAACAAAACAAAAATCATGGGTGTACAATGTGGACCTTTATCATAGTCGGGCTGACCTTTGCGCTGTACATTGGCATTGCTATTTGGTCAAAAGCGGGTTCGACCAAAGAATTTTACGTCGCCGGCGGTGGTATTTCACCGCTTGCCAACGGCATGGCTACCGCTGCGGACTGGATGTCTGCCGCTTCTTTTATTTCCATGGCGGGGCTGATTTCCTTTATGGGCTACGACGGCGCCGTTTATCTCATGGGCTGGACGGGCGGCTACGTGCTGCTCGCTCTTTTGCTCGCGCCTTATCTGCGCAAATTCGGCAAGTTTACCGTTCCCGATTTTATCGGCGATCGCTATTATTCTAATGTTGCGCGGTCGGTTGCCGTGGTCTGTGCCGTAGTCGTTTCTTTTACCTATGTCGCCGGACAGATGCGCGGAGTCGGAGTAGTTTTCTCCCGTTTTTTGGAGGTAGATATCAACACTGACGTACTCATCGGTATGGCGATTGTTTTCTTTTACGCGGTAATAGGCGGCATGAAAGGCATCACCTATACGCAGGTGGCGCAGTATTGTATTTTGATATCTGCTTATATGGTGCCGGCGATTTTTATCTCTCTGGAACTCACGGGCAACGCCGTTCCTCAACCGGGTTTCGGCGGCACGGTAACGGACGGGTCTAATGTGTATCTTTTGGACAAATTGGATCAGCTGCATCGAGATTTGGGTTTTCACGAGTACACCTCGGGTTCTAAGTCCATGATTGATGTGTTTGCTATCACGTTTGCGCTGATGGTGGGTACGGCGGGTCTGCCGCACGTCATCGTTTGCTTTTTCACGGTCAAAAAAGTAGCCGACGCCCGCAAATCTGCGGGCTATGCCCTCGTTTTTATCGCTATTTTGTACACGACGGCACCTGCCATCGGTGCTTTTGCGCGGGTTAATCTGATAGATACGGTGAGCGACCGAGAATACACCGAGATGCCGGAGTGGTTCAGCAGCTGGGAGGAAACAGGTTTAATTTCTTTTGAAGACAAAAATAACGACGGTAAAATACAGTACGTCGGTCAGGCGGAGCTGAATGAACTGACCATCGACCGTGATATTATGGTGCTGGCAAATCCCGAAATCGCCGACCTGCCGGCGTGGGTCATTGCTCTGGTGGCAGCGGGCGGTTTGGCGGCGGGGCGCACGGCATTTTACGTTATTAACGGCAGTCAGTTTACCATGCCGCAGATACAAGACAGCCTAAATATGCTGATGGCCAAAGGACTGTACATTGATAAATCGCGCATTTATCAAGTCATCGTCGGCGACGAAAATTTTTATCGACAAAAACAAAGTTTGCAAGAAGATATCTTTGCGGACACGCGTTATTTGGCGGCGGGTCGTCGCATCGACGATTTGTCTTTGCGCAATACAGAGTACTATGAAGAGACGGATTGGAAAAAACTCACGGATGATTTTTCCGATAAATATCTGCCTCTCTTAAAAGTGCGAAACATCAAGGAAGAAACCCGATATTACATCTACGATAAACCGGGTACTAAGTCGAAAGAGTTTAGAATCAGCAGAAATGCGGCTGCTTTCAGAAACAGTGATTTTTCCTCCTCGGTGAGTTTTTTGAATTATACTTTGGAGGGCAGAAGAAGGATTAAAAAGAACTTTGAATTTACCAATTCCGTGTCAATCGGTCTCAGAGTGCCCAATCCCGAAAAAGAAACACAGAGTCAGGTGCAAAGTCAGATTAACTTCAGTGACATCATATCCGGCAACGTCGATGAGCAGGAAATTAACATCAATGCGACTATCGAAGGCTTCGGTTATGCCAATCTGACGTTGCAGGGCAGGTATGTTATCAGGACTCCGAGCTTCCAACCCTACGCGGCGGCGGGTCTTTCGTTTGCGGTTTTCGGAGGTATATCCGCCGAGATAGATACCGTGATTGTTATCGATACGAGTGAGGGATTCGGCGGCGGCGGGTTCGGCGGCGGGGGCGGGTTCGGCGGTGATATCGACCGCAGTGCCCTCGGCGACAACGGCGGTCCCGAGTTATTGGGTCGCTTAGGCATCCCGCTGACCGTCGGCGTACACAAAAGGATGAACGAAAGCGACCGTTGGTTTTTAGATTTGCAGGCTACTTACGACTTTGACCCCGCATCGCTTGTTTCGGGCAAAACGAGTATGAGCAATTTAATCATCGGCGCGGGCTTATCCTTCAGGATACTCGGAAAAAGAACGACGCACCACGAATATTTTCGCTTGAAAAAGAAGAAAATTCTCAAACCATAATTTCAATGACAAAATTTACAAAATACCGAGGCAAAGTGCTGAAAACCGCGATAATTACTTCGCCGCTCATCGGTATTTACAGCATTGTACCGGTGTTTTTTTTTATGAATTCGGGAAGCAACAGTCCGTCTGTCGAATTTACGCCGACGAAAGCTCTGACGGTCATTTCCGTGATATCCTTTACCGTTTTTTTGATGTGGATGTGGAATTTTTTCTTAGAACATAATTTCAATAAAATCCGAAAATCAGTACCCGCGCCGTACGCAAAGACGGTAAAATATCTGCTCTCTTATTTGATTATTTTTTTGGTGGTCATTTTTCGTTTTGTGGTTGCCGAAGAAGTAAGACCGCAGGGTATGGGCTGGTTTGAGTATTATCCGTTTGTGGGTTCTTTTGCCGCCAATACCTTCATCCTTGTTTTGGTCAATTTAATTATTACGCAGACCGATAAGTCAGAACTCGAATTACAAAAAGCCAATCTCGAAATCTCGCAACTGACCTTAGAGCAGGAGCAACTCAAACAAAGAATTCACCCGCATTTTTTATTCAACACCCTGAGTACTTTGCAAATTTTGATTGAAAAAGATGCTGAAAAAGCCGTCGGTTATACACGGCGACTGGCCGGTTTCTTGCGCAGCTCTTTTACCCTTACTCAAAACGACGTCATACCTTTGGCGACCGATTTGTCTTTCATGGTCAATTACATAGACTTGCAAAATACGCGCTTCAACGACTCCATTGTACTCGAAGTCGCTGTGCCGGACTCTGTCTTAAAAAAAGGACGACTCCCCGTGTTTGCGCTGCAAACTTTGGCGGAAAACGCCGTCAAGCACAACAGCTTTTCCGCAAAAAACCGATTAAAAATATCGGTGTGCTACAACTCCGACGGCCGGCTGACCGTCTCTAACCTAAAGTCGCCGCGTTACTCGACCGCCGAAACGACCGGCACGGGTCTAAAAAACCTGCGAGAGAGGTACGCTCATTTTACCGATAAATTACCCGTCACGGAAGAAGCGGAAACGCATTTTGCCGTTAAATTGTACGTTTTGGGTATTTGAGTCGTTGCGCGAGCATACTTCGAGTAAGGTCGAGTATTTAATCTAAATCAGCACACGCCATGACCGTAATAATCATCGAGGACGAACCTATCATCGCCGACGCTTTGGAGGAAAAAATACTGCGGGCGCACGCGGGAGTGCGGGTTGCCGCCAAGTTGGAAAGCATTGGTGCGGCTCTGAAATATTTTGAGCAGCACCCGCTGCCGGATTTGTTTTTCAGCGATATAGAACTGAGAGACGGGTTGAGTTTCGAGATTTTTAAAAAAATAAAAAACACGACTCCTGTTATATTTTGTACGGCTTATGATCAATATGCCCTCGAAGCCTTTCGGGTTTACGGCATCGACTATCTGCTCAAACCTTTTAAACAGGAGGACATAGAGACGGCAATTCGCAAATATCACAGCATTGCCAAAAATCCGGACACCGAGCCGACGGATTTTCGCGAGATAATCAAAGCCCTGGAAGCGCAGCGAACCGATAATACCGGCTCGATACTCATACATCGGGGAGAAAAGATAATTCCTTTGGAAAAAGAGAAAATCGGTCTGGCGGAAACGGAAAACGGAATCGCCTACGTTTATGCCTTTTCCGGAGAGCGCTTTGCCGTCAACTACAGTCTCGATAAGTTGCACCGGATTTTAGGTGCTAAGTTTTATCGAGTCAATCGCTGTTTTATCATCAATCGAAAAGCTATCGACCACATCTCTCTGTTTTTTGCCCGTAAGTTGGTAATCAAACCCTCGTTCAAATTCGACCCGCCGCTCATTGTCAGTAAAGCCAAGGCGAATGATTTTCTTAAATGGCTGGAGGCACATTGACAATTGTCCGCTTCAACTCCCTATTTGCCCGTTTCACATATTTCGGTTTATCCTTTTATTTTTCGATGTGTCAATTTTGCCGTAAGAATGCGAAAGGAGCCTCCGTGGCTTTTTTGTTGATTATTTAATCTAAAAATACACATGTCGAATTTAAAAACAATCTTGACTTGGGTTTTCGTTGTTTTCCTCGGGCTGACTGCTGCCGCTCAAAATGAGAAGTACAGCATCAGCGGACAAATCAGCGATGCGACCAACGGCGAAGACATTGCTTTTGCCGATATTATTGTTACTGATTTGGAAAACACGGGCACCAATTCCAATGCCTACGGCTTTTACTCCATCGCCTTGCCTGCCGGCAAATACACGTTGTCCTATCAATATCTCGGCTACGCTACCGTCGTCAAAGTTATCGACCTGCAAGCGAACCTGAAAATGAATATCGAACTCGGTGCGGATGCGGCACTGCTCGATGAGGTGGTCGTAAAAGCCGAAAAAGACAACAAAAATATTACGCGCAACGAGGGCAGCGTCACGCAGATAGACATGAAAGATGTCAGAGAATTGCCCGCGCTCGGCGGCGAGCCGGACATTATGAAAGTCATTCAACTCAATCCGGGTATCAAAGCGGCAGGTGAAGGCAACGCGGGATTTTACGTGCGCGGCGGCGGTCTCGACCAAAATCTGATACTGCTGGACGAAGCCCCGGTTTACAATCCGTCTCACCTGCTCGGGTTTTTCTCGGTCTTTAACGGCGACGCTATCAAAGGAGCCACGGTGTACAAGGGCGGAATGTCAGCGGAGTACGGCGGGCGCACCTCTTCGGTCGTCGATATTCGGATGAAGGACGGTAACAACAAGGGTTATGACGTATCGGGCGGTATCGGTCTTATTGCCTCGCGGCTGACGGTAGAAGGGCCGATAGTGAAGGACGAAGGGTCTTTTATGGTATCGGGCAGGAGAACTTACGCCGATTTGTTTCTCGGTTTGTCAAGCGACGAAGGCGCAAGCGGAACGAGCCTGTACTTCTATGATTTGAATGCGAAGGCTAATTATCGTATCGGCGAAAAAGACCGCATTTACCTGTCGGGTTACTTCGGAAGGGATAAGTTCGGCTTTAGCGACGCCTTCGGACTTGACCGGGGAAATGTAACGGGGACGCTGCGCTGGAATCACCTCTTCAGCGACCGGCTGTTTTCCAATACCACGCTGATTTACAGCGACTACGATTATCAATTTACCATAGGTGCGGATGAAGACCGCATCGGCTTGCAGTCCGTCATCAACGATTTAAATTTTAAGCAGGATTTTACCTTTTTTGCCAATGACAAAAATTTGCTGAAATTCGGAGTCAACGTCATTCAGCACACCATAGAACCCGGCAACATCGACGCCGGCGAAAATACGGGCATCAATTCCGAAGACGCTGCCGAAAGCTACGGAACGGAAGGGGCGATTTATATTCAAAACGAACAAAAAATCGACAGCAAACTCAGTTTGAATTACGGTTTGCGCTACTCGGCGTTCAATCGCACGGGAGCCGGAGATGCGTTTATCATTGAAGACGGCGACATCACGGAGACTGTCAGCTTCGACAGAGGCGAAAGCATCCAATATTACGGCGGCTTCGAGCCGCGCCTGTCGGCAAATTATTTGCTCAACGAAAAAAGCTCGCTCAAACTCGGCTTTAACCGCAACTACCAATACCTGCACCTGCTGACCTCCGCGACCTCCTCTACGCCGACCGACCAATGGATTATGTCGAGCAATAATGTGCGACCGCAAATTGCCAACCAAATTGCTCTGGGATATTTCCGCAATTTTTCCGACAATATGTTTGAAGCAAGCGTAGAAGCCTACTACAAAGACATGCAAAACGTCATCGAATACCGAACCGGCTCTAACCTGTTTTTCAGCGAAGAAGTAGAAAAAGACCTGGTGTACGGCGACGGAGAGGCATACGGGCTGGAGTTTTTTCTGAAAAAGAACAAAGGGCGATTGACGGGCTGGTTAAGCTATACTTTGTCACGCACATTGCGACAATTTGACGAAATCAACAACGGTGAAAAATTCTCCGCGCGGCAAGACCGCATCCACGACCTCTCCTTAATTCTGAATTACAAACTGACCGAAAAAGTCACCCTCACGGGTAATTTTGTGTACAACACCGGCGACGCCGTAACCTTTCCCACGGGCAGGTACAGCGTGGACGGCACCGTAGTACCCGTGTACACCGAGCGCAACGGCTACCGTATGCCGGATTACCACCGTCTGGATTTGGGCGTGACTTATTACCAAAAGAAAACAGAAAAATATGAGTCGAGTCGGAATTTTTCTCTCTACAACGCCTACGGCAGAGAAAATGCCTTTTCCATAAATTTTCAACCGAGCGAAGACGACCCGCAGATTACCGAAGCGGTGCAGTTGAGTCTCTTTAAATGGGTGCCGAGTGCTACCTGGAATTTTAAATTTTAGTAAAAAAGTGACGAGAATAAATGTGTTCAAAATGCTTTTTTTTTTGCGAAAAGTCTGTCTTTTTGCTTGACTGACGATGATTTATTCTTGAAAAAATGTAACTACTTAGGAGTCTGACACTTGACTCAAGCAAGTATTGAAAAAATCATGTTATACCGAAATCCGACAGAAAAAAAAGTGTTCCCGACTCCGATAGCTATCGGAGTACGGGACAGGCT
>JAHDCG010000043.1:0-20801 GCA_020629965.1 Saprospiraceae bacterium
TTTTAAATTTTCCAAAATCAAATTTGTTTCCTTATCCAGTTCCGCCATTTCCGCGAGGATGACGGCGGGCGCGCGCAGCGGTTCGGCTTCGGGGGCGTTGGGGTTTTTGACCGAGAGGTCGCAGGTGTCCGCGTCCACGTCGGCGATGCGCAGCGTCCAGGATTTTTCGCTTTCCGCTTTGGTCCGTTGCAGCTTGATAAACTCGGCTAAGTCCTTGTCGTTCAGCGGGTTGGTTTTACCCATGTTGCGCCCGGGGTCCAGTTGGTAGTACCAGATTTTTCGGGTCGGTTCGCCTTTGGTAAAAAACAAAACCACCGTTTTGACGCCCGCGCCCGTGAAGGTGCCGCCGGGCATATCGAGTACCGTGTGCAGGTCGCAGCTTTCGAGCAGGTATTCGCGCAGCGCGACCGAGGCATTGTCGGTGTTGCTCAAAAAAGTGTTTTTGATGACGACCGCCGCTCGCCCGCCGGCTTTGAGCGATTTGATAAAATGCTGTAAAAAGAGGAAGGCGGTTTCGCCCGTTTTAATGTCGAAGTTTTGCTGTACTTCCTTGCGCTCTTTGCCCCCGAAGGGCGGATTGGCGAGGATGACGTGGTAACGGTTTTTCTCCTCGATGTCGCGGATGTTTTCGCCGAGGGTGTTGGTGTGCACGATGTTCGGGGCTTCGATGCCGTGCAGTATCATGTTCATCACACCGATGACGTAGGCGAGGTTTTTCTTTTCCTTCCCGTAAAAAGTAGCGGTTTGCAGGCGGTGCAGATTGTCGGTGGTTTTGTCCATCCGCTCTTTGATGTAGTCGTAGGCTTCGCAGAGAAAACCCGCGCTGCCCACCGCGCCGTCATAGACCTTTTCGCCGATGGCGGGCTGCACCACCTCCATCATCGCGCGGATGAGGGGGCGGGGCGTGTAGTACTGCCCGCCGTTGCGCCCGGCGTTGCCCATGTTTTTGATTTTGGTCTCGTAGAGGTGGGAGAGTTCGTGCTTTTGGTCGGTGCTGCCGAATTCGAGTTTGTCGATCAGCTCGACGATTTCGCGCAGGTTGTAGCCCGATTGCACTTTGTTTTTCAGCTCACTGAAGATTTCCCCGATTTTGTATTCGATGGTCTGCGGCGAGTCGGCGCGCTGCTTAAAGCCCGCGAGGTAAGGAAACAGTTTTCTATCGACAAAGTCCACGAGGTCGGGACCGGTCAGGGCTTTGTGCCGGTCGAGGTTGCCCTCGGCGTCTTTGGGCATTGCCCAGTTGCTCCAGCGGTATTCGGGGTCGAGGATGTAGCGGTAGTCTTCCATTTTCATCTCGGCTTCGTCGGCTTTTTCGCTTTCGAGTTGTTCGAGGTATTTGAGAAAGAGCACCCAAGAGGTTTGCCCGATGTAGTCGAGTTCGCTGTCTGCTCCGGAGTCTTTGTAGAGCAGGTCGTCGATGTTTTTGAAAGTTTGTTCGAACATAAGTTGACTGACCTTTGTCGGGTCGCGGTTTGATTAGCGGTTGTGGTTTGGGGTGTAAGGTATTGATTTTTTTTGAATAGGATGAGAAAAAAACAACTAACCGGTTTAGGAGTGCGCTGCCTCGCGGTTGTCGAATATTTTTCATTTATACCGAAAGGAAATTTTTCTGTACCTTACAACCTCAAAACTACACACAAGTAAAGACATGGCACAAAAAAATCCTCACGATAAGCTGTTTAAATATACGCTGTCCATAAAATCCGAAGCCGTCGCGCTCGTCCGAAATTTTTTATCGGAAGACTTGAAAAATAAATTGGATTTTCGTACTTTTAAGACGGAAAGCAGTTCTTACATCAACGGAAGTTTGCAGGAGTTTTTCTCCGATACCGTTTGGTCTTGCCGGTTAAAAACGGGAGAACAGGTTAAGGTTGCGTTTCTTTTAGAACACAAAAGCTATTTCGATAAAAATGTCATTGTACAGTTTTTGCGTTATCTGACGGAAGCCTACGACACCATGCTGAATAAAGAAAAAGCGGAAGAAGCGACTTTGCTGATTCCGATTTTGGTTTATCACGGCAGGCAAACTTGGACGCATCGCAGTTTAGCGGATTTGCTGAATGTGCAGGACGAAAGCCTGCTCAGATTTGTTCCGACTTTCGCTCTTGAGTTTGTCAACATTATGACCACGGAAGAGGAAAAAATAGCGAAAATGCGGGAAGGTTACTTACTACGCAGTGCATTTTTGCTTTTTCGGAATGCCGGTAATCCTGATTATATTTGGCGAGAAATCCGGCAACTGTTCTTTTTTGCGAGAGAGGAAGAACTAAGCGAGCAGGAAGTTCGTTCTTTTGTGAGAGCGTTGACAAATTATATCAATCGGTCGTATAAATTTAACGCCGAAGAGTCTGAAAAATATACCAACATGATTAAAGAAATAGTTTTTGAAGCGGATGAATATTTGCCGGGGAGCACTTACGAGCAGGCTCTTTTGCAAGGTAGAAAAGAGGGCAGAGAAGAAGGCAGAGAAGAGGGCAGAGAAGAGGGCAGAATACTAACAAAGGTGATTGTTTCTCTTTCTTTATTGCATAAATTTTCAAATTTGAGCGATCGAGAGATTGCCGATTTAGCAGTATTACCCGAAGAAAAAATCAAAAAAATACGAAAAATTTTGCAGGAAAAAGAGGCAAAAAAAGCGTACAATAAAATTTTATTGCATTTCTTCAAAACTACTGCCTTATCAGAAGCGGAAGAGTTGGAATTGCGCAAGCAAATCGCAGTTTTTTACCCGAATACCGATAACAAATAACCGCCCCCCGTCAACGGAAAAAAAATGCCGAGCCTTTACAAAAAAGACTCGGCATCTGTATTTAACCTCTGATATTTTCTACTCTAACACGACTTTCTCATAAGCCGTCTGCTGCCCCTGCTGCATTTTCACAAACAGCATACCCGCACCCGCTTCGCGCAAATCCAAGTCAAAGCTGTTCGTACCCGCGACTACGCTGTGGCTTTGACGCAAGACTTCCTTACCCGCTACGTCAAAAACGCTGAGCCGTAACTCCCCCGCAGATGCCGTGGTGTAAGACAAAGTCGTCTGCCCCGCCGCCGCCGGATTAGGCGCGAAGGTGCCGACGATATCTTTGCCCGCTGTGCGCGCACTGATGATGTCGCTGTACGCAAACTGTCCGTCGTAGTCGATTTGCTTGAGACGGTAGTAGTACAACTGACCGCTGCGCAAATCCTCGTCTGCGTAGCTGTATTCCTGCGCCGTGTCGGTCGTGCCTTTGCCTTCGATGAAAGCGAGGTTTTTGAAAGTGCGCCCGTCGGTGCTGCGTTGGACTTCGAAACCGGCGTTGTTGGTTTCGACGGCGGTTTGCCAGTTTAAAGACATATTACTTTTAGTGGTTCTTGTATAGAATGAAAGTAACTCTACCGGTAAAACCGACGCGGCATTGATATTCAACCCTAAGTGAAGGACTCCTTGACCATTTTCTGACCCTCCTGTTGCAGGCGAAATACTCCAATCCATAGAAACTGACGCAGCTCCTGGTTCAATGCTTCCTGCAAACGAAGGTTCTGAATTAAAAGCATTGTTTGTATTGTCGTTAAAGGTTTCTGTCTGACTACCATCGACAGTAAAAACGGGGTCAACACCACCAGAACTAAATAAACCGACACAATCACATACCATATCATTAACTTCGCTATTAATAGTCAATGAACTACTGCTAATAACTGATTCTCCGTCAAAATTTAAACTATTAACGTTATCGGTCGGTGAAGTTTGGTCTACATTACTAAAGGATTTTGCTGCGAGATATACAACATTACTACCGTTGACTTGTAAATTTTGGAAATTTGACGAGCCACTCGATCCTAAAGGTAAAGCGTACATTTTTATAGTAAGACCATCCTCAGAAATTGCTGCTACCTCATTAAGACTCAAAGTTCCAAAATCAATTCCTGTGATTGAAATTCCAAGGGCGCAAGCTATCAGTAGTCTGTCATTATTAGCCGGAACATTAAAATTGCTGATGATTAAACTTGAACTACCGTTTCCTGTTGCACCTATGCTAGTTCCATTATTATCGTACCCAGGCTGTGCTACTGTATAAGAGCAAATTGAGATTATTAAGATGAATGTTAAAAATAATGTCTTTCTCATTTGAAGTGAGTTTTATGGTTAAGAATTAATTTTTAGAAGGACAGGGGAATATTATTTCCTTATTCACCTTCTCCCGATAAAGCGCCCCGTCCACCTTCCCCGCCATACGCTCCACCTCCAAAGTCCCGTCAAAAAAGTTATCTACCGGCATCGCCTGCAAAAACGGGGTTTGCATCACCTCCGCGTTATTTTCGGAACGACCGCAAGCCTGTTTTTGCGGGAGCAGGAAGTGTACGTTTACATTGGTTTTAATATTTTAATTCGGTCGAATGAGTTTGTTTGATTGTTTTGCGATGTCGGCAATCAGCGTTTTTGCTTTATCAAATTGCAAATTAGACAGATATAAGGACAATTTCCATTCTCAATTTTCTACCTTTGTTGCAGCAAAATGAATACAAGTAAATGTAAAATGCTGATAATCAGAATTTTACGATATTGCAAAATTGGCCGAATTGAAAACGAAAAAACTCTACTTACAACTCGCCTCCTTATCCGATACAGAGATGAAAGCTCTGCAAAAAGCGGTTGAGTCCTCCTATTTTAACTCCAATCCGAGTGTGACTTTGTTATTCAAAAAACTGAAAAGACAGCATCCCGATTTTGACGACAGCCCGCGCGGCAGTCGTATTTTGTACAAAAAGATGTTTCCCGATAAGGCGTTTAACGACGGCAAGCTACGGCGGCTTTTTACTTTTTTATCGCAAGTCGTCGAGCGATTTATCTTGGCGGAAAGCATCGAAAAGCAGCCCGCCCTGCGGCAAAAACTGTTGAGTGAAGACTACGAAAAGCGCAATCTGCCCGCTCTGTTTCAGCGCGAAAATTACGGTTTGGAAGCAGCTCAAAAAGAGAACCCGATTAAAGATGCGGCGTGGCATTTGCGCAATTATGAACTGCTGATGAGTCGCTATTCGAGTCTGAGTCACGAAAAATACAATCCGCAAGACGATACTTTACAGCGGGCGGGCGATGAATTGGACACGTATTGGTGTCTGCAAAAAAATCGTCTGGAAATCCTGCAAAAGAGTCGGGAGCAGATATTTAACGAGAAAAGACAAACGGGTTTTCTGCCGCTGCCGAGCGAGGAAACCGGATGGAGAAACGCGCTGATTGCTCTGTATTTTCAGGCTCTCAACATTACCGTGAAAGAGTCGGAAACGGACATCGAAGACTACGAAAAGCGATTCAAGGACTTGGAGGAAAGCCTGTCGGAATACGACTGCTTATTCTTTTATCTGACCGGTTTGAATTACCTGATACGCAAACATAATCGAGGAGAAGCTAATCTTAGTCAATCGGTGTTGAGGTGGTACGATTGGGGCGTGCATAAAGGATATGTGTTGAGAAACGGTCGTATGTCTCCCGCCGCATTCGGTAATTACATTTTTTACGCCTGCAAGCAAAAAGAATTTGCCGCTGCGGAAAAGTTTATCGAAGACAACGCGCAATTTTTGCCGCAGGAAGTAAGAGAAGAAGAAATCAGATACAGCAGAGCAGTTGTCCTTTTTAGCCAAAAGAAATTCGATGCCGTTACTTTGGGGCTGTCCGATTACGAATTTAGCTTACCTTACGTGTTAAAAACTCAAAATCTCATTTTACGAACGTACGTCGAGTTGTTTCTGCAAGATAAGGAGGCATATTCCGTCCTCGTTTTCGGAGCATTGAAATCCTACGAAAATTTCTTGTACCGCGACGGTACCTTCTCTTCCAAATACGTAAAAAACCATTTTTATTTTCTTGCCTTAATACGTCGCCTGCTGCACAAAATAACGGACGCCGTTCCCGAAAAAGAACTACACATTTGGCTGCACCGAGAAGTGACGGAGCAGCCGACCGTTTTTGCGGCAGATTGGCTGAAAGGCTTGTTTGCCAAGGGGAAATAAAAAAACGCACCCCCGTACTCAATCGAAGGTGCGTTTAATCTTATCGCAAAGCGACTTCGTTTACGCAAAAATATCCCGCATTTTCTCGAAGAAACTCTTCTCCGATTTGCCGGGCTGCGGTTGGAAGTTTTCGCTGTCGCGCAGTTTTTCGAGCATTTTGCGCTCTTCCGAAGTCAGTTTTTTCGGCGTCCACACGTTGACGTGAATGAGTTGGTCGCCCTTGCCGTAGCTTTGTACCGAGGGCAGTCCTTTACCTTTCAGACGCAGGATTTTACCCGCCTGCGTGCCTTCCGGAATTTTAATTTTTACCCGCCCGTCAATGGTCGGCACTTCCAGATTGGTACCCAGAGCCGCATCCGCGATGTTGAGGTAGAGATCGTAAATGACGTTCTGACCGTCGCGTTGCAGCGTTTCGTGGGGTATTTCTTCGACGTGAATGAGCAAATCGCCCGCCGGACCGCCTTGTTTGCCCGCGTTTCCGCGACCCGCCATGCTGAGCTGCATGCCTTCCTGCACGCCCGCCGGAATTTCGATTTCAATCAACTCGTCGCCGTAAGTGCGTCCGTCGCCTTTGCAAGTGCCGCATTTCGCCGTGATTTCCTGCCCCGATCCGTTACAGGTCGGACAGACCACCGTCGTCTGCATCTGCCCTAAAAAGGTACTGCGCACCTGACGCACCGCACCCTGTCCGCGACAGGTATTACAGGTTTGCGTCGAGTTTTTATCCTTCGCGCCCGAGCCGTTACAGGTCTCGCAGCGATTATATTTTTTAACTTTAATCTTCTTCGTGACGCCGGTGGCGATTTCTTCCAAAGTCAGTTCGACCTTAATGCGCAGACTTTTTCCTTTCTCGCCGCGCTGACGAGTACGCCCGCCCGCACGACCGCCGCCGCCGAAAAAGCCCTCGAAAGGACCGCCCCGGTCGCCGAATACGTCGCCGAATTGCGAGAAAATATCGTCCATTGTCATGCCGCCGCGCCCGCCGAAGCCGCCCGCCTGCTGACCCATGCCCGCGTGACCGAAGCGATCGTACTGCGCTTTTTTCTGCGGGTCGCTCAGCACCTCGTAGGCTTCAGCCGCTTCCTTAAATTTATCTTCCGCTTCTTTATTATCCGGATTTTTGTCCGGGTGGTACTTAATGGCGAGTTTGCGGTAGGCCTTTTTCAGTTCCTTTTCGTCCGCACTTTTCGACACGCCCAGCACCTCGTAATAATCTCTTTTTGCCATTTTTTATCTGTTTTATCCTGTTTTTTCATTCCTGCGAAATAATCCGTGAAAGACGATAAAATCAAAGATGTCAGTCTCGTAAGGAGTCTAACGTCTAAAATCTAAAATCCAACGTCTCGATTACGCTCCGACCACCACCTTCGCATGACGAATAATCACGCCGTTCAGCGTATAACCTTTATCCGTCGTGTCGATGATTTTGCCTTTCATTTCGTCGCCCATCGGCAGTTCCGCCACGGCTTCGTGTCGGTCGGGGTCGAAGTCGGTACCCGCTTCGGTTTCCATGACTTCCAGCCCCTTGCCTTTCAGCACGGTATGCAGTTTTTGCACAATCAGACCGACGCCTTCGTTAAAAATTTTGGCGGTTTCTTCGTCTTTTTCCGCATTCGCTTTCGCTCTGTCAAAATCGTCCAAAATCGGGAGAACGGCTGTCATTGTGTCCTGTGCCGCCCGTTTGAAAGTATCGGAACGTTCTTTGATATTGCGGCGTTTAAAGTTTTCAAACTCCGCGTAGAGACGCAAATATTTATCTTTCGCTTCGCCGAGATTTTGCTTCAGTTCCGTCATCTCGTCGGTTATCATTTCTTCTTCGACTTCTTGATTTTCAACGGTTTTCGGGTCGATGTCCGTTGCGTCGAAAGTTTCTTTTTCGTCGATTATCTCTTCGTTCTTTTCAGCCATTTTCTTTTTGACTTTATTTTTATTTGTAAAATTATCGTACAGTTTTTTCAGCATAATTTCGGGGCATTAAAAACAGCCCGTTTATAGAGTATCAAGATACTTGCCGGCGCGTTTTTTCTGTCATTTTGGCAGAAATAAAAACCGCCGAAACCCGGTCGGGCGTTTCGGCGGCGGCAAAGGTACGGGAGTTTGGGGAATTTTTGGTTTTAATATAAAACGGTCTGAAAAGACAGGATGAATTTCGGACTTTAAGGAGCGGACAGGATTACGAGATTTTTCGGATTGAGTGAGTGCTTTTGACTCTGTTGCTTAGTACACTGTAACAAAATTTCTCCGCCGGAAAAGTAATAGGCTCAACGTTTTTTTCTACAAAGCAGAGCGTTTTTCCCGACCTGCCGTCCACCGTCCACCGTAAAATCGTCCACCGTCAAAAACCGTCAACCGTGCTTAACAATAAACCCCGACCCCGCAATCGTCGTCACCGCATTTTCCGGTTTGTCCGCCAAAAACTCCTCGACCGCCTGCATTGCCCCCGGCGTACCCGGACAAGCGTAGTCGTCGCACAGCATGATACCGCCCGGCAGCATTTTGTCGTAGAAAAATTTGAAGCTGTCCAAAGTCGGTTGGTACAAATCCACATCGACGTGTACGAATTTAAAACGGCGGTCGGCTACCTCCGCAAATCGCTCGGGTATCCAGCCTTTATAATATTGCGTTTTCGGAAAAGGGCTGAGCTTTCCCCGCACACTTTCCAAAGGATGCGCCATGTCGTGCTTTTTCCATTCGTAGGCACCGGGGCGGTTCAGGTTGTCGGTCGGCAGCGGCTCGGAAACGCCCTCGAAAGAGTCGAAAACGTGGTGCGTGCTGTCCGGATTTTTCTCCGCGTGCAGTATCAGCCACGAGCCGTTGCCTTTAAATACGCCGCATTCCGCCGTGTCACCCGCCATGTTTGCCGTACTTTTTGCGAGCTGATAAATCATAAATTTTTTATCGTTGAAAACGTAGCCGCCCGCCTCCAGAATGCGCAGATATTCCGGGTCGTTCCACGGTTCGTAGCGCGGGCTGTGCAGCCGCCAACCGTTGCGGTGCGCGATGTCGTTGAGCAGTTTGTAGCGATAAATGCGGCGTTGCTTTTTATCGGCGGTGAGCAGTTTTTTTGCGTTTTTGAAAGAGAAGAGCATGGTGACTTTTTTGCGTGAGCGGAGTTATGCTTTGTCGGAAGCAAAGTACGCAAAAATCTTTTGTTTCGGATGCAGCGAGCGGAACTACCCGAATGAAAAATTGTATCGAACTTTCATCGGTCGTTAGGTAAATCCCTTTAATATTGCCCCCTCATTCCGTCCAAAACAAAAACTATGTCGAAAGCCGCCCTTCTTTTCAGTCTGCTTGTTATCGTCCTCGCGCACCTATTTTATCCCAAATGGCAAAAATCGGGCAGCGAAGCCACCATTTCCTACGATGCCTCGGGCTACTACATGTATTTGCCGGCGATTTTCATCTACCAAGATATTAAAGAATGTAAATTTCACGAAGAGATACTGCGCAAATACCGACCGATTTCGGGTTTTGAGCAGGCGGCTTTTATTCACCGCGAGTCGGGCAATTACGTCATGAAATATTCCGCCGGGCAAGCGGTGGTTTCCCTGCCCGCCTTCTTCATCGCCCACGCTTGGGCAAGTGCCGACCCCGCTTATCCGCCCGACGGTTTTTCGCATCCGTATCAACTTTTAATATCGCTGAATGCCCTGCTGCTTTGCTTTATCGGTCTGTTTTTTATGCGAAAAGTCTTACTGCGTTATTTCAGTGAAAAGGTAACGGCACTCGGTTTGTTTGCCCTCGTTGTCGGCACCAATTATCTCAATTACGCCGCCATCGACGGAGCAATGACGCATAATACGCTGTTTACTTTATACGCCTTATTACTTTGGTTGACCGTAAAATTCTACGAAAAACCCGATTTAAAAAAGAGTCTCGGCATCGGTGCGCTCGTCGGTCTGGCGGCACTCGTGCGACCGACGGAGATTATTTCTTGTCTTCTTCCGCTGCTGTGGGGTGTAAATCTTGCCTCTGCCGCCGACCGCAAGCAAAGGCTGCAATTTTTCGGAAAGCATTGGAAAATTTTGCTGCCCGCGCTCCTCGTTACCGCTGCCGTCGGCTTTATTCAGTTGGGCTATTGGAAATATACCTCGGGCGATTGGGTCGTTTATTCTTACCAAGAGCAAGGTTTTAGTTGGTTCAGCCCGCACTTCAACAAGGCGATGTTCAGTTACCGCGCCGGTTGGTTGGTGTACACCCCGCTGATGTTTTTCGCGCTCATCGGTTTCGTATTTATGTACCGCGCTCATCGGCGGCTTTTTTACCCGGTCGCCGTCTTTTCATTGCTCTTTGCCTACATTGCATTTGCTTGGGATGTATGGTGGTACGGCGGTTCGCTCGGGCAGCGGGCTATGGTGCAGTCCTATCCCGTGTTGCTTTTCCCGTTGTGCTTTTTCATCAAAAGGGTGCTTGCGGCGGGCAAAATTTTCCGGACTGTTGCGGTTGGCCTTGCTTTGTTATTTTGCTACGCCAATCTTTGGTTTACTTACCAAGCGCACGGCGGCGGACTTTTTCACGTTTCGCTCGGCAACAAGGAGTACTTTTGGGCGACGCTGTTTCGCTACGAAAACAATCCCGAGTATTTAAAACTGCTCGACGGGGTGAAAGAAATTTACGAAGGAGAATTGCACGATGCGCAAGTCATTTTGCAAGCCGAGGATTACGAACAGAGACTAAATGCCGACCGACAACACAGTGCCCCGACCGTGGTTTCCACCGAGACCGCACAAGGCTACGATTGGCTGCGGGTCAGCGTCGAGACGGAAATCAGTGAGAAAGAATGGAATGTTTGGAAAATGAGTCAATTTATCGTGGTCTTAAAAAATAAAGGAGAGGAAGTGAGTACGGACGTCATTCGCATACAACGCTACATCGACAATTTTGCTAAAAAAAGGATACATATAGATGTGTATGCGGAAGGGAAGGCGCACGATGCGCTCGAAGTACGCTTTTGGAATGCTGACGGTAATAGGGAAATAATTTTGCGGGATTTGCGGGTGACGGCTTACAATGAGGATTGATTTCAAAAAATCAGCCCTCAACGATTCAACATCTCAACAAATCAACAATTAAAAAAAATAAATAAAAAATAGTTTGCCGTTTCGGATTAAACTCCTACCTTTGCGCTCCGAAATAAAACGCTAAGTTTTTTTAACAATTTAGGTATGAATCAAAAAATCCGCATCAAGCTCCGTGCCTACGACCACAACCTGGTCGATAAGTCAACGGAGAAGATTGTGAAAACAGTACGGAACAGCGGGGCGGTCGTAACCGGTCCGATTCCTCTGCCGACGAAGAAAGAGATCTTTACGGTCTTACGTTCGCCGCACGTAAATAAAAAAGCACGTGAGCAGTTTCAGTTGCGTACTCACAAACGCTTGATTGAAATCTACACCCCGACGCAAAAAACCGTCGATGCACTCTCTAAGTTGGAGTTGCCTTCCGGAGTAGATATCCAAGTGAAATTGACATAATCACCGACACAATTTTTTCGGACTGCGCAAATAGAGATTAGCCCGCCGAAAAGTTTTCATTGTTGTCTGTAATATATTGAATAACGAAGAATGAATACCCGTAGAGGGTTGCTCGTTTCGAGACAAATTCCGCTGTTCGTTGTTTAAGGTAAAACGATAAATCCTTTGTCGTTTTTCGAGAGACTTCTACGGTCTTTTCTTTCCTTAGGCACGCGTAACATTCAGAATATTTTCCTCTCACACGCTGCGTGCAATTCTCATTCTCTACAATAAGACGGGTTATTTTGCTTTTAAAAGGGTTGCACCTCGTAAGGTCATCGACTTTACACTAACGAGCAAAACATTTTTCCTAAAAAGATTTTATCGTGAACGGTATAATCGGAAAGAAAATCGGAATGACCTCCATTTTCGACGACAAGGGACGTAACGTCGCTTGCACGGTCGTAGAAGCAGGTCCCTGCGTCGTCACTCAGGTGAAAAACGAAGATACGGACGGCTACTCTGCCATCCAAATCGGATACGGCGAAGCCAAAGAAAAGAATACCTCCAACCAAATGTTGGGACACTTCGACGCGGCAAAAACCACACCCAAGCGCAAAGTTATGGAGTTTCGTAACTTCGACGCTTTGGAAAAATCACTCGGTGATACCATCACCGTAGATGAGATTTTTGCGGAAGGCGATAAAATCGCTGCCGTCGGAACGACCAAAGGTAAAGGTTTCCAAGGTGTTGTCAAACGCCACAACTTCCGTGGTGTCAATGACGCTACCCACGGTCAGCACAACCGCCAACGCGCCCCCGGTTCTATCGGTGCGGCATCTTACCCGGCGAAAGTATTCAAGGGTATGCGCATGGCAGGTCGCACGGGCGGCAATCGCGTAACCGTCAGAGGATTGGAAGTTTTGAAGGTATATCCGGAGAAAAACCTCATCCTCGTCAAAGGCGCGGTGCCCGGTCACAAAGGCGGCTTTGTAATTCTTGAAAAGTAATCAGTGTCGGAAATTCGTTTCCACACATTAATAGCAGTCGATTTGTCATTACGCTGAATGCAGCAAAAAACGAACGACTCGCATAACTCTGATAATATGAAACTCGAAGTATTCAATATTCAGGGCGGAAAGACAGGTAGTTCGGTAGAACTTCCGGATGATATTTTCGGCATTGAGCCAAACGAACACGCAGTTTGGTTGGCAGTAAAAGCGCACTTGGCCAACAAACGTCAAGGTACGCACAAGTCAAAAGAACGCGGTGAAGTTGCCGGTTCGACCAAGAAGATTAAGAAACAAAAAGGTACGGGTACTGCCCGTGCAGGTGATATCAAGTCGCCTATCTTTCGCGGCGGTGGTCGCATCTTCGGTCCGCGCCCGCGCACGTACAACCAAAAGTTGAACAAGAAAGTCGCGCGTTTGGCTCGTAAATCAGCTTTCTCCGCTAAAGCAGCGGCAGGTCAAATCGTCGTCGTCGAAGATTTTTCTTTCGACGCACCGAAGACCAAGCAGCTCAAAGACATCATCAACGGTATGGGTATCGACACCCGCAAAACCTTGTTGGTGACGCCGGCTTACGAGAAAGAAGTGTTGCTCTCGGGACGTAATTTGGCAGCTACTACGGTAGCGGTGGCAAGCGACTTGCACACCTACCAAATTATGAACGGCGGTACTATCATTCTGACCGCAGGCAGCATCGACAAAATTAAAGAAACCTTTGCGGAGAAAGCTACGGCTTAATTAAGCGCAAACCACGGTTTTTAAGTTCCCGCAGCCCACGGACTTTTCATCTCGACGCTGCGCGAAAAAAGTAATTTAAAATGGCAAAGCAAATATTAGTTAAGCCCTTAATCACGGAGAAAGCCGACCTGCTGACCGAAGACTTAGGCAAGTACGTTTTTGTGGTCAACAAAAACGCCAACAAAGTCGAAGTACGCGGTGCAGTAGAAAAGATGTATAACGTCAAGGTGGCAAGCGTGAATACCATGATTATGCCCGGTAAAACGAAAAATCGTAATACCCGCAGCGGTGTACTCAGAGGTACGGTCAGCGGCTTCAAAAAAGCTGTCGTGACTTTGAAAGACGGCGAAGAAATCGACTTCTTCGGCGAATTGTAGGGAAATTTAGATTTTAGACTAAAAGATTTTAGACGTTAGACAAAACCGTTTCTACACGGAAAGTCTAAAATCTAAAATCTAACGTCTAACATCTCGAATCAATAACAAAAGAAGACTGCGAGATAGTCTGCCTCGGCGGGCAAAATCTCATCAAGTATAGTCTTCGGACCAAAATCTTTTCAAGATGCCGGTAAAAAAGTTTAATCCGATTACTCCGGGTACACGTACACGCGTTGCGAATACGTTTGCCGAAGTAACTACGGACAAGCCCGAAAAGAGCTTGCTGAAAAAACTCAGCAAATCGGGCGGTCGTAACCACGACGGTAAAATGACACGTCGTAACATCGGTGGCGGACACAAGCGTCGCTACCGTGTCATCGACTTCGCACGCGATAAAGAAGGTATTCCCGGTACGGTGAAAACCATCGAGTACGATCCGAATCGTACCGCATACATCGCACTCATCGTTTATAAAGACGGTGAAAAACGCTACATCATCGCTCCTAACGGTATCGGTGTCGGCAGCGAAATCGTCAGCGGTAAAGGCGCGGAGCCTGTAGCAGGCAACTGTCTTTACCTTTCGGAAATTCCGTTGGGTGCGCAAATTCACGCCATCGAGTTGACGCCCGGTCGCGGCGCACAAATGGCGCGCAGCGCAGGTACTTACGGTACACTCATGGGGCGTGAAGGAAAATACGCATCGGTCAAATTGCCTTCGGGCGAGGTACGCCGGGTGTTGTTGACCTGCCGTGCGACCATCGGTACTACTTCCAACCCCGACCACGGTCTGCAGGTTGTCGGTAAAGCCGGTCGTAACCGTTGGTTGGGCAATCGTCCGCGTGTACGCGGTGTAGCGATGAACCCCGTAGATCACCCGATGGGTGGTGGTGAGGGTCGCGCATCGGGTGGTCACCCGCGCTCTCGTACAGGTATTATGGCGAAAGGACAGAAAACGCGTAACACGAAGAAGCACTCGTCCAAGCTCATCATTACCAAGCGTAAAACGAAATCTCGTAAATAATATCATCGTATTTTTTAACTCGATGATTGCTTAATATAGGTTACAGGAAGGAAGATTAGGTGAAGACAGAAATCTGAAGAGCAAACCCAAGCAAGGGGACTCGAAAGAACTGCACCATCAACTACCAACCACCAACCATCAACTAATTACTATGGCTCGTTCAGTAAAAAAAGGACCATACATTTTCCACAAGTTGTACGACAAAGTGGAAAAGGCACAAGCAAGCGGTAAGAAATCCGTGATTAAGACTTGGTCGCGTTCTTCCATGATTTTTCCGGATATGGTAGGTTTGACAATTGCCGTGCACAACGGTAAAACCTTCATCCCCGTATTCGTCACGGAAAACATGGTAGGTCACAAATTGGGAGAATTTTCCCCGACGCGTACTTACAAAGGTCACGCGGGTAATCGTAAGAAATAATCAGAACAGTTTGCGGGGCGGGGTATCTCGGTCTGAAAAACTTTCAAATCTAATATAATGAAAGCAACAGCAAAACTGAAAAGTGTTCCGATGTCCGTGCGCAAAATGCGTTTGGTCGTGGACTTAATTCGCGGTAAAGAAATCGAAGATGCTTTGGATATCCTGCGTTTCACCAACAAGGAAGCGGCATTGTGGCTTGAGAAAGCGTTGATTTCCGCCGTTGCGAATTGGGAACACAAATTGGACAACGAAGAAAGCGCGGATGATTACGACTTGGTAATCAGCGAAATCTTCGCCGACCAAGGCGCACAAATGAAGCGTTTCCGTCCGGCACCGCACGGTCGCGCACACCGTATTCGCAAGCACTCTTGCCACGTCACTCTCGTAGTGGAAAACCGCTACGCACTGCCGTCGGAAGAAAACGAAGAAGCGGAGGTCGCAGAAGCGTAATCGGAGAGCGCAGCGGACATGATTTCCGCGCGTCATTCATAAAAAGAGCTTAAATCTTTCGTGAAAAGGTAGAGGCAGACGGTTCGGCCGTGTGTGTTTATTTTTTCCAAACAGAAATAATATGGGTCAAAAGACAAATCCAATCGGTAATCGTCTCGGCTACATTCGTGGTTGGGAGTCCAACTGGTTCGGCGGAAATAACTTCGGCGACAAAGTAGTCGAAGATGAAAAAATCCGCACTTACCTCAAAGCGCGTATCAACAAGGGCGGTATTGCACGTATCGTCATCGAGCGTACTTTGAAGCGCGTTACCGTGACTATCCACACCTCTCGCCCCGGTATCATTATCGGTAAGGGTGGTTCGGAAGTCGATCGTATCCGCGAAGAGTTGCGTAAACTCACCGGTAAAGACATCCAAATCAACATCATCGAAATTCGTAAGCCCGAGTTGGACGCGAATATCGTTGCCGAGAGCATCGCTAAGCAGATGGAGGCGCGTATCAACTACCGCCGAGCTACCAAAATGGCTATCCAATCTACCATGCGTGCGGGTGCAGAAGGTATCAAAGTGCGTATCGCGGGTCGTTTGAACGGCGCGGAGATGGCACGTACCGAGCAGCAAAAAGAAGGTCGTACTCCTTTGCACACTTTCCGTGCGGACATCGACTACGCATTGGCGGAAGCACTGACCGTTTACGGTATTATCGGTGTGAAAGTTTGGATTTGCAAAGGCGAAGTCCTCGGCAAGCGCGACCTTTTCGCAGTCAATGCCGATGACAGCAAAGACCGTAAAGGCGGCGGCAGAGACCGCAGAAGCGGCGGCGGACGTGACCGCAGAGGCGGCGGACGCGATCGCAGAAGCGGTGGCGGCGGAAGACGCTAAAAAACGTTTCGGCAACAAATAAAATTCCGCAGTCGGCTATTGACTCGGTTTGCTGCGAAATTTTCTTTTGCCGAAATTATATAATTTGGGTGAAAACCCTTACCTTTGCGCCCCGTTAGCGTGAGGTGCGGAAGTGCGCGAGGATCTTAACCGATAAACAGGCGCGCTTCGACATAACAGACAATCAAATTGAACGGTATATTTCTTAGCTGCGTGCTATCCGAAATCTCTGCTTTTCAATCTTAAATTTTTGGAAAATGTTACAGCCAAAAAGAACGAAATACCGCAAGCAACAGAAGGGCCGCAACCGTGGTATTGCCTACAAAGGCAGCACGGTGGATTTCGGCAGCTTCGGTTTGAAAGCGATGACGCGCGGTCGCATCACCAATCGTCAAATCGAAGCGGCGCGGATTGCGATGACACGTCACATGAAACGTGAAGGTAAGGTGTGGATCCGTATTTTTCCGGACAAGCCGATTACCTCTAAGCCCGCCGAAGTACGGATGGGTAAAGGTAAGGGTGCGCTCGACCACTGGGTGGCACAAGTGAAGCCCGGTCGTATCATGTTTGAATTGGACGGTGTCACGGAGCAAACCGCTCGCGAAGCACTCCGCCTGGCGGCGCAAAAATTGCCGTTGTTGTGTAAAATTACGGTTCGCCCTGATTATAACGGATAATTAATTTTAAAATTAGTGTCGTCGATTTTTTCGGCTACTATCAACTAATAAACAATGGCATCTAATAAATTCACAGAGCTGCAAAGTTTTTCTGACGCTGAACTGAAATCCGAATTGGAAAATGTTCAATCGCAATATCAGAAAATGCACTTCGAAAATGCAACCCGCGGTTTGGAAAACCCGCAGGAGTTGCGCTCGGTACGCCGCGACATCGCACGCCTGAATACGGAAGTACGCCGTCGTGAAATCGCTGCAATGTCGGAAGAACAACTCGAAGGACGCAGTAAATTACGCGCTCGTCGCCGTCGTAACTAAGTAACGGACTCACAGAGTCTTTTACCAATCAGACTTTCAAAATAAGTATAATGGAAGAAAGAAATCTTCGGAAAACAAGAGTCGGTGTAGTAGTCAGCGACAAAATGGATAAAACCGTTACGGTCGATGTCGAGCGTAAACTGCGTCACCCTTTCTACGGTAAGTTCGTGAAGAAAAACAAAAAATTTGTTGCTCACGACGAAACCAATGACTGCAATGAAGGCGACACCGTGCGCATCATGGAGACTCGTCCGCTCAGCAAGCGTAAGCGCTGGCGGGTAACGGAAGTACTGGAGCGCGCTAAGTAAGCAGCTTTCGACTTTCGCGGACTTTTTCGGTCCGATAAAAAAATATATTTCGCGTTGTTCCTGCGCCCCGCGCACGAGCACAAATATCAACAGCGATGATACAACAAGAATCAAGATTAAAAGTAGCGGACAACAGCGGTGCCAAAGAGGTACTTTGCATCCGTGTACTCGGTGGCTCTAAGCGCCGCTACGCCGGAGTAGGCGACCAAATCGTGGTGACGGTAAAAGATGCCTCACCGGGCGGTCAGGTCAAAAAAGGTACAGTCAGTCGTGCGGTCATCGTGCGTACTCGTAAAGAAATCCGTCGCAAAGACGGTTCTTACATTCGTTTCGACGATAACGCGGTGGTCTTGTTGAACGCTGCGGAAGAGCCGCGCGGTTCTCGTATCTTCGGACCCGTGGCGCGTGAGTTGCGTGAGAAAGAATACATGCGTATTGTTTCTTTGGCACCCGAGGTACTGTAAGCAACGATAAAGAAAAAGTTTAGACGGAAGACTTTGGATAACAAATCTGAAATCCGAAGTCTGCAAAATAAGTATTATGTCTAAGAAAGTACAGCAACAAAAGCGTTTTGCGCCGAAGTTGAAAATCAGAAAAGGCGACCAAGTCTTGGTTATCGCAGGTGCGAGCAAAGGCTCGGAAGGCGAGGTGTTGGAAGTATTTCCGACAAAGAACCGCGCCGTAGTCGAAGGAGTGAACATCGTGAAGAAGCACTCTAAGCCGACGGGCGACAACCCCGGAGGTATCAACGATATTCCCGCGCCGATTCACATCAGCAACTTGATGTTAATCGACCCGAAATCAGGTGAGCCTACCCGCGTAGGTCGTCGGGAAGAGAACGGCAAATTAGTCCGTTACGGTAAAAATTCGGGCGAGACGGTGCGTTAATCCGTACTCCGAAATCGTCAAACAATAATTTCGCAGAAGACTTGGCAGAACTAAGTCTTCCCACCGAAAAAGTAATATAAAATGAGCTATACGCCACGTCTTCAAAAAAAATACAGAGAGGAAGTCATTCCTGCTTTGCAAGAACAGTTTCAGTATTCTTCCTCGATGGAAGTGCCGAAATTGGTCAAAATCAGCATCAATCAGGGTGTCGGTGCAGCTACTCAAGACAAGAAATTGGTTGAGAATGCGCTGAACGAAATCGCTTTGATTACCGGTCAAAAGCCGGTGCCTACCATTGCCAAAAAATCCGTCTCGAACTTTAAGTTGCGGGAAGGTATGCCGATTGGTGCACGCGTAACTTTGCGCCGCGATCGGATGTGGGAATTCATGGATCGTTTGGTTTCCGTTTCTTTGCCTCGGGTACGCGATTTCCGCGGTATCAACGACAAGAGTTTCGACGGACGCGGTAACTACACCATGGGTATCACCGAGCAAATTATCTTCCCCGAAATCAACATCGAAAAGGTGAGCAAGATTACGGGTATGGACATCAGCTTCGTGACTACCGCTAAGACCGATGCGGAAGCGTTGGCACTGTTGAAAGCATTAGGTATGCCTTTCAAAAATCAAAGATAAATTTTCATATTGTTTGCGGATTTTCTTCGTAAGCAACCAATTCTATATAAGATGGCAAGAAAATCAGTTATTGCAAGAGAGCGTAAGCGCGAAAGAATGGTCGCTAAATACGCGGACTTGCGCAAAGAGTTGAAAGAAAAAGGAGACTTCGAAGCATTGGACAAATTGCCTCGTAACTCAAGTCCCGTTCGTTTGCACAATCGTTGCAAGTTGACCGGTCGTCCGAAAGGCTACATGCGCCGTTTCGGTTTGTGCCGCGTGAAATTCCGCGAAATGGCACTCAACGGAAAAATTCCCGGTGTTACTAAGGCATCTTGGTAATCACCTTTTTTACGCCGCAGGTCTGATTGACTTCGGCGCAATATAATAAGACATAACACCCGCGCCGTTTATCGAATAGGTAAACTGCCGGAGTAAGGCAAAGCGGTTGATTGAGTTGAGGTTAAAGGTATAAGGCTAAACAGTCTGACAACCGGCAACTGACAACCGTCAACCAAATGCCTTAGGTTATCGGTTTGGAACGACTGTAAAGTTTGTTTCCGTCAAATGTCTGAACCTTAAAATTTTTAAAATGAACGTAACCGACCCGATTGCGGATTATCTTACCCGCATCAGAAATGCCCAACTCGCGGGACACCGCATCGTTGACATTCCCGCTTCTAAAATGAAGAAAGCGTTGACCGAAATTTTGTACAACCAAGGGTATATCCTCAAGTACAAATTCGACGACGAAGCCGGAATCCAAGGCACCATCAAAATTGCCCTCAAGTACGACTCTAAGACTAAAGTACCTGTCATCCGCGAATTACGTCGCGTGTCGAAATCAGGTCTGCGTCAGTACGCAAGCGTCAAAGAATTGCCGCGCGTATTAAACGGCTTGGGTATTGCAATTATTTCTACTTCCAAAGGAGTTATGACGGATAAAGACGCCCGCAAAAACAACGTCGGCGGCGAAGTCCTTTGCTACATTTCGTAGATACCGACCGCAGTACGACGTGCCTCAGTACGTCGGCTTGTATCGGACTCTTATTTTTTAACATTTAAAAATAACACGTCATGTCCAGAATTGGTAAAGCACCGATTGACATTCCGCAGGGCGTATCTATCGACGTCAGCAAAGATAAAGTTGTTACCGTGAAAGGTCCTAAAGGACAGTTGACACAACAACTGCACCGAGCCTTAGATATCGATATGGAAGACGGTGTACTCACCGTTACCCGTCCTGACGATACCAAAGAAAACCGCGCAATGCACGGTTTGTACCGCTCACTCGTCAACAACATGGTTGAAGGAGTCAGCACAGGCTACAAAAAAGAGTTAGAGTTAGTAGGTGTCGGTTACCGTGCCGCTAACACGGGGCAATTATTGGAATTGTCTTTGGGTTACTCTCACCCGATTATGTTCGCGGTTCCCGATGAGGTGAAACTCGACACGAAATCGGAAAAAGGTAAAAACCCGACGGTGATTTTGGAGTCTCACGACAAACAACTCATCGGTCAGGTCGCGGCAAAAATTCGCGGCTTCCGTAAACCCGAGCCTTACAAAGGAAAAGGTGTGCGTTTTGTCGGCGAGCAAATCCGCCGTAAAGCAGGTAAGACTGCCGGTAAGTAATTTTTACTTATCACCGTGTAAC
>JAHDCG010000043.1:20901-42807 GCA_020629965.1 Saprospiraceae bacterium
CATTAAAATAGCTGTTTTGGGTTTAGCACTTTCTGCTCTACACTAAAACTTAAAATAATCAAGAACAATGATTAAGCCTTTTGATAAAGAAGGACGCAGAAAGCGTATTCGCTACCGCATCCGTAAGAAAATCAGCGGTACATCCGCAAAGCCTCGCATGTGCGTTTACCGCAGCAACAAGGAAATTTACGTGCAGTTGATTGACGACCAAGCCGGCCATACTTTGGCTTCGGCATCTTCGCGCGGCGACGTGGCGGACAGCAGCCAACCTAAAGTCGAGCAAGCTAAAGCAGTCGGTAAACTGATTGCGGAAAAAGCATCGGCGGCGGGCATCAGCGAGGTCACATTCGACCGTGCGGGTTACTTGTACCACGGTCGGGTAGCGGCATTAGCGGAAGGAGCGCGTGAGGGAGGACTTCAATTCTAAAATAATCAGCGATTTTTTGCGTACAGCGTGAAAAACCGCCAATCGAAATTCGATATGGCAGATCAAAGAAACAATAAAAGAGTAAAGCCGACCGAGACTGATTTACAGGACAAGTTGGTTTCCTTGAACCGGGTAGCGAAAGTTACCAAAGGTGGTCGTACTTTCTCATTCGCGGCAATCGTAGTTGTCGGTGACGGCAAAGGTACTGTGGGTTACGGATTGGGTAAAGCCCGTGATGTACAGCAAAGTATTGCGAAAGCAGTGGACGACGCTAAGAAAAACCTCATCAAGGTACCGATTCACAACGGTACTATTCCGCACGCACAGCGCGGTCGCTACGGTGCGGGTAAGGTTTTCATCAAGCCGGCTTCCGACGGTACGGGTGTTATCGCCGGTGGTGCGATGCGTTCCGTTTTGGAAATCGCGGGTGTACACAACGTACTCGCAAAATCTATCGGTTCTTCCAACCCGCATAACGTGGTTAAAGCAACCATCGACGCTTTAGCAAAATTGCGCAGCCCGATGGACGTTGCCCGCACGCGCGGCATCAAGATGAGCCAAGTTTTTAACGGATAATCTTTCGATACAATTTGACTGTTCGGTCGGATACGAAAAACCGTCAGGTTTATTTGTGTCGGGCAAAATGAGTGAAATTCAAAAATTTTCAGAAAATGGCAATGATTCGTATCAAGCAAGTCAAAAGCATTATCGGACGTCCGGAAAAACAAAAGCGGACCGTCGCAGCTTTGGGATTGCGCAAAATGAACCAAGTAGTGGAAGTCGAAGAGACTCCGCAAATTCGCGGCATGATTAACAAGGTCGCTCACTTGGTAGAAGAAATATAAATTCAGACGTTAGATTTTAGATTTTAGACGTTAGATTTTTCTCGCGTCTTAATCTGCTTCGATACTCTGTTAATTGTTTGGGTTAAAATTGCGTTGAGGTGAGATAAAATCTTGGTTGCAGCGTTACTGACTCTGACTCTTAAAAAGATAATAAGATGGAATTACATAATCTTAAACCGGCAAAAGGCGCAACGAAAAGCGAAAAGCGTATTGCCCGCGGTCAGGGTTCCGGACGCGGCGGTACTTCCACGCGCGGTCACAAGGGGGCAAAATCTCGTTCGGGTTACAGCAAGAAGCGTAACTTCGAGGGTGGTCAAATGCCTTTGCAGATGCGTTTGCCGAAACGCGGTTTTAACAGCCCGAATCGTAAAGAATACAAAGCTGTTAACCTGACGCGTTTGGAAGAAATCAGCAAAAAATACGGGGTTGACACTATCGACGCGGATATGTTGTACAACAACGGCATCACTAAAAAGAACGAGAAGGTCAAAATTTTGGGCGGCGGTGAGTTGTCGGCAAAATTGACTGTTCACGCACACGCTGCTTCGGAGTCTGCTAAGACTGCCATTGAAGCTGCCGGCGGCAGTCTGACAATCGTTTAATTTATTGATGATGAATAAAACGGATTATCCGAAAGGATGATTCTTCCGAAAGCCTTTACCTGATTGTAGTTAAAGGCTTTCGGACTGTTTATTGAATGTTGTGCGGATTGATAATTTTGGCAAAAAGGCAAACTATTGGCAAAGTTTTAGCGTATAGTGTTTTAATTTTTAATATGTTTGTTCTTTCGTTTTACCAAGCATCACAGAACCGGATTTTCCCTTGAACTGAAATAAAAAAGTAGCCGAGGTGTTCGTTTTCTTTTGCTCAAAAACCGCACAATTTTAACTTACTGAGATGAAAAGATTTATTACCACTCTCCAAAATATATGGAAGATTAAGGAACTGCGCGAGCGCATCCTTTTTACCATCGGTATCCTCGCGGTTTACCGTTTGGCTTCCTACGTCACTCTGCCGGGTGTCGATCCGGCAGCCGTAGCTTTGGCTACCGCAGATACGGGCGACAGCCAGACGCTTTTCGACTTCATCAATCTTTTTACGGGTGGTGCATTCGAGTTAGCTTCCGTCATGGCATTGGGTATCATGCCATACATCACCGCATCCATCATCGTACAGCTTTTGGGTTTTGCGGTGCCTTACTTCCAGCGTTTGCAGCAGAAAGAAGGGGAGAGCGGACGTAAAAAAATCGGTCAGATTACCCGTCTTTTGACATTGGCGATTACCTTGGTACAGGGTGCGGGTTATTTGACTTACATTAAAACGCAAGGTTACATCGCGCCCGAAATGCCCGATGCGGTATTCTGGATTTCCAACATCGTCATCTTGTCGGCGGGTACTATTTTCGCGATGTGGTTGGGTGAAAAAATCACCGACCGCGGTATCGGTAACGGTATCTCTTTGTTAATCACCGTAGGTATCGTGGCATCTTTGCCCGGTGCATTACTCGGTGAGCTGAACATCAAAGCGGAAAACGGTTCATTGATTACTTTCGTTTTGGAACTTTTCGTATTCTTTGCGATTGTCATGGTTACAGTGGCTATCGTGCAGGCGGTGCGTAAAATTCCCATTCAATTTGCGAAGCGCAGTGTCGGTCGCGGTGCGGCTGCCCTTCCGATGGCGGGTGCGCGCGATTACATTCCGTTGAAAGTAAACGCGGCGGGTGTGATGCCTATCATCTTTGCGCAGGCATTGATGTTTTTGCCGGCGACCATCGGCGGTACTTTGTCTGCGGGCGGTAATCCTCCGGAATGGGTATTGGCATTGAGTAACCCTTTCTCTTTGGCATCTTCGATTTTGGCTTTCCTGTTGGTTGTGATTTTTACTTACGTCTATACGGCACTTTTGGTAAATCCTACCCAATACGCAGAATACCTGAAGCGTCAGAACGCTTTTATTCCGGGTGTTAAGCCGGGTAAGCCGACTGCGGATTTCATCGACACGGTGACGACTCGTATCACTCTGCCGGGTTCTATTTTCTTGGGTTTGATTGCGATTTTACCGGCCTTTGCTTATATGGCGGGTGTCAACCAGTCTTTCGCTCTTTTCTTCGGCGGTACTTCTTTGCTCATCATCGTAGCGGTTATCTTGGATACTTTAGACCAAGTCGAAAGCCACTTGTTGATGCGTCGTTATGACGGTTTGGTCAAAGACGGTCGCATTCAGGGTCGCAGCCGGATGCAGGGTATCGGTGCCCCGATGTAGAAATTTCGTCAAACAAAACCCTTTTCCGAAAGCTGTTTTGTTTGTCAACGATAAAACGATTCTCGAATCGTATCTTTGCGGCGGAGAATGGGTTGTTACTCATTCTCCGCTGCTGTGTTTAGCCGAAGAGTAACGAGTACCGTAGCTTCGACTTCAGTCGAAAAGCTATTTGTTAAAAAACTAATGAAGTAAAAAAGAATGGACGGTTCCAAAAAAGACAAAACGATATACTACAAAACCGACGAAGAAATCGAACTGCTGCGCGAAAACGGCATGTTGGTCGCTAAGGTTTTAGCGCATTGCGCAAGCAGAATAAAACCCGGCGTAACGGGACTGGAACTGGATAAAGAAGCGGAAGAAATCATTCGTGACCACGGCGCCGAACCCGGCTTTTTGGGGATGTACGATTATCCGTTTACCATTCAGGTTTCCAAAAACAGCGCGGTCGTACACGGTATGCCCGACAACAAACCTTTCAAAGACGGCGACATTATCTCTATCGACTGCGGTACCTTAAAGCACGGTTACTTCGGTGACAGCGCACATACTTTCGCCCTCGGCAATATCAGCGACGCCGAAATGCGCCTGCTGAGCGTCACCAAAACCGCACTGCACATGGCGGTCGATGCGTTCAAAATCGGTAAGCGGGTAGGAGACATTAGTTTTCTGATACAAAATTACATCGAGCGCAAAAATCGCTTTTCCTGCGTGCGCGAGTTAGTCGGTCACGGTCTCGGTCGCGGCCTGCACGAAGCCCCCGAAGTACCGAACTACGGGAAAAAAGGCAAGGGACCTAAAATTGCCGAAGGCCTCGTCGTTGCCATCGAGCCGATGGTCAATATGGGCAGAAAAGAAGTGCTGCAAGCCGATGACGGCTGGACGATTTACACCAAAGACGGCAAGCCCGCCGCGCACTACGAATACATGATTGCCGTTAAAGCCGACGGCCCGGATATTCTTTCCGACCATGCGGAAGTGGTGAAAGCCATTGCTGCTAATGAAGAGTTGAGAGTGGTGGAGTTGCAGGGCAGTTTTGCTTAATCGTGTCTTCTCAATAAATTAAAAAATCCCTTAGCAAACAGATATTCGCTAAGGGATTTTTTTATGCTCAAATGCGAGGATTAATTCTTCCGCACCATCGGCGTCTTATTCTCACCCGCTCTCTCCGTCCGCTTAAAAGTCAGCACGTCGATAGGCTTTTCGTCTTTAAAAAGAGCCAACTTGTAAATACCGACCGGCAACTCTTTGGCATCGACCGCTACGTCGATTAAGCCGTTCGGGAGTACTTTCTTCTCGGTCAGCAACACTTCACCTTGCCAATCCTTCAAAATGTAAGTCAATTCTCCTTCCGAGTAGCTGTCCAATTTTACCGAAAACTCCGAAGTCGTGAAGGAGTCCGAAAGGCGCACGATGCGCACTTCGGCGGGTGTTTCCGTTTCAAAAACCGCAATGTCGGAATAGCTGATAACTCCGCCGAAGTCGATTTCTTTCAGGCGGTAGTAAATGCGGTTTTCGCGTGGGTAGATGTGCAAAAAGTTATAATTCTGCCTTTCGTCGGTTGTTCCTTTGCCGGTGACCGTGCCGATTTCCGTAAAATCCAGCCCGTCTTCCGATTTTTCAATCACAAATCTTTCGTGGTTTTTTTCGTAATCCGTTTTCCACGTCAGCATGATACCTACCTGAAAAGAAGCCGCTTCGATGCGCTCTTCGTATTGGCATTCTGCCTGTGAGGCAATCGGGAAAAGTAGAAGAGCGGTCAGAAGAGAGAAGATAAAGTTTGGATTTCGTTTCATAATTCAATGTTTTTCGATACTGTATTTACGCGGGAATGCGCTGCCGTACCGGTTCGTGTTTTGATGTAAATGTCTGTTTAGCGACCGGGAGAGAAAATCGGTGAGGGAAGAGAGGAAGGATGTACTGATACGGTCTAAAATCAGACCAAAAGGCAGGTTTCCAAAAATTCGTGTGACAGACCAAATTAAATATAACACTATAATTGTATGCGTAAAATTATGAAAATCATATTTTTAGAAAAATTGCCATTGGGTTTATTGCTTGATTTGTGACAGTCGTAAAATTGCCGCTCGACCTCTTTTCTGTTTTACCAAACATTTTAAACTTCAATTCAGGGCATTGCAAACTTGCATAATCGGTACAATTCTTGCTCCGTTAAATGCAGTGAACGACTACACACCGACCTCTCCACCCGACTGAAAATGTAAATTTAACTCAATCAGAGATTAAATTCTGCAACCGTATTTTTTTTCACAACTATGTTAAGTAAAAACTAAAAGGAGTAAAACTGTTATGAAAACTCCTTGCCTACAAACACACGAACGGAAGTGTTTGCATTTCTTCCGTTGCACAATAATCACTCATGAGCAAAAGATTACAATCTAATCTTTCCGCCGTTTTTACGTTTTTCTTAACACTTTTAGGGTTCGTGCTTCTTGCCTTCGGTAATAAAGGTGCGACCGGCTTTATTTCTAAAGTGTTAGTCGATGTCGAAACGCACATCACCGCCGACTTGCCGGAGGGCTTCTCCGCAGCGTCGGTTTTTCGCGTTACCAACAGCAAAAAAAAATCATCGACATCTGTTTTAAGCGATAATATCTTTTTGGAGGCGGAATGCGGCACCGTCGGCAGTCAATGGCAGGTCGTCGCCGATGCGGGCACTTCGGGCGGCAGTTATGTACAGGTACCGTCGGGTACCAACTCTTCCGCTTCCGCACCTACGGGCATAAACGACCGCATTACCTATAATTTCGACATCACCGCAGCGGGTAATTATTACATTTATGCCCGCGTGCGCGGCAATTCCGGCATGAACTCAATTTGGTATCGTATCGACAACGGAAGCTGGGTACGTTGGGGTAAAATAGCTGTCTCCGGGGTATTTGCCTGGGATGAATTTGAAAATGACTCCGATGTTCCGTTGACTTTTAATTTGTCAACCGGAGCACATACCTTAGATATTGCTTACCGGGAGAACATGACCGGGGTGGATAAATTTTACATTACACAGTCTTCCGCGCTCCCTTCGGGCTTTGGCGGGGCGGCCGAAAACTGCCAAACGTCGAGTGGTGAATGTTTTCAGGGAGCTATATATTTTGAAAGGTGGAACGGCATCGGCGGCAACGACTTGTCCAATTTAACGAGTAATTCCGCTTATCCCGGGTCGCCTTCCGTAACCGGTCTGCTCCCGAGCTTTGATTTTCCCGATAACGACGGCGATAATTACGGAGTCAGAGCGCGGGGATATTTACATCCGTCCGAGTCGGGAAATTATCGCTTCACGATTACTTCCGATGACGAGTCCGTTTTGTATTTGAGTACCGATGATAATGCGGCGAATAAAACCGAAATCGCAAGTGTACCGCACTGGACGGGCACCACGGAGTTCGCTAAATATTCCTCCGACCAAAACACGGGAAATATCTACCTCGTCGCCGGACAAAAATATTACATCGAAATGCTGGGTAAAGAAGGCAGCGGCGGCGACCATTATCAGGTTTGGTGGCGCACGCCTTCAAATGCGACGCGTACTATAATTCCCGGGCAGAATCTTTCGCCGTTGGTGTGCGGCAGTTACGGAGAAAGTTTCGATTGTACCTCCGACGGCAGAGACATTGAAATTTTTCACCACGGTCTCGAAAACGATGTGCCGCAAACTTTGACTTTTAACGACCCCGGCAGTATTTATCAAGTTACCGTCGAGGTAATTTACAAAGGCAATCACCCCAACAATACCTGGGTAGTCGATAATAATAACGTTACTCACAATATGCCCGAATATCCGCTCACCGGCGGAAGTTCGAGTGTACATTTATACCGCACGACCATCAGCGGCTCTGTTTCTTCCGTAACTTACAACAATACGGCACACGAACACGATGCGCAGTCGATTGTGGCTTTCGTTTACCGACAGGGCGTAGAAGGCACCTACACCGTTGAGCAACTCACCAACCGATCCGGTTATCGCGATACCCAAAATTGGGGTTTTGTTATTCCGCCGGGTTCGGCACCCCGAGATTTGCACTTGTCTTTACCGATGTCCGAAATCACTTTAGACAATCGGGTTTTGGAATTTACCTTCACTGCCGGCAGCCAAACCCAGTCTTTTACGCGGGGTTGGGGGTCGAATTGGCCTTCTATTCCGGGCTGTTGCGTGGATGTCATCGAATTCGACTTATTCGATGTACCGGGCAATATTACCTACGTCAACTTAGAGATGGTCAGTCCGACCGGTAGTAGTCCGGGCGGACAGTCTTATGTGGTGTCGGGTACTTTGGCTTTGGAAGTGGAATGTGCCTGCCCCGATTTGCCTGTTCAGTCTTCGGCAAACAGCGTCAAAACGGGAGAAATCGTTACTTATTCCGTTGATATCAGTGCTTTGACCGACGAAGCCGAAGTGATGTGGAATTTTGGCAGCGGAGCTACCCCGCAAACTGCGACCGGCGCGGGCCCGCATGATGTATCTTATGCGTTTGAGGGGAACTATACCGCTGTTGCCCAAATCAACGACTTGACTTGCTCCGGTACGAGGACTAAGGTCACCGAAGTAGAATTTCAGGACTATAACTGCGATAATCCGTATATTTTTACTTGGGGTAGCGGCAACTCGGGCAATGTTTATCCAATCGGTAACGGTGAAGCCACAATTACACATACTTACACTTTACAAGGAGAAGAAGGCCCCTATACCGCTTATGTCACTATGGAAAACCCTGACGGGCAGAATATTGATTTTTCAAATTGCGGAACCGACGGAAATCACTTTTATACCGCAACCTGCAATGCCGCCGCCGGCAATAGTGACTGCGACAACAATGCTAATACAACCGACGGACAGTTCAACTACGGTTGTGACTATTTGACTTTCGGAATGACCTCGGACAATAGCAGTCAGTATGTCAGAATGACATTTAATTTTTCCGAACCGACGAAAATTTACGATTTTTTGATTGCCGATATAGACTATCAGGGCAGCGGTAGTTCAATTGCCGACAGTTGGCAGGATGAAGTAGATGTTTGGGCATATTTCGGCAGTACACCCGTTAATATTTCGGCGGTGACGGGAGCAGGTGTCAATTTATCGGGTAACAATACTCCTTTCATTAACTTGCGTTCTGTGTACGGTGGCGGCACAGGCGGTAATGTCTCTCCTGACTCGAATATTGGTCATGCACGTATCACTGCTTCACAGCCGATTACTACTTTGTTTGTTACCTACTCCAACGGTCCTAATGACGACGGACAAAGTAATGATCATGCCATTCGTCTGTCGGGTTTTACTTATTGCCCTTTATATATCGACGAAATTTGTGATGACGGTATAGATAATGACGGTGACGGCAACATTGACTGCGCGGACAGCGACTGCGGCATTACGGCCACCGCAAATTCGCCCGGTACGGCGTGTACGGGCAGCGATATCCCGCTGACGACAGATTTTAACAGCGTTGTCGCCGGCATTTCTTTTGCCTGGTCAGGACCGGCGGGCTTTACGAGCAATCAGCAAAATCCGATAGTATCGAACTTAACTTCCGCCAAAGCAGGAACTTATACAGTAACGGTTACTAATGCCAACGGCTGCTCGGCTACCGCCTCTACATCCGTAGCCGTCGAGGCAAACTGTGACAACCTTTGCTCTACCACTGTGCAGGTAGCACCTACCAATCCTTCGGGGTGCAATCAAAGCAACGGTTCGATTCATGTGACTGAATACAACGTACACAGCAATTATCAGCACAGTATGGATAATGTCACCTGGTACGAAACCGAATATACTTACAGCAATCTCCCCGGCGGCGTTTACACCGTTTACCTGCGCGATAAAGCCACGCAGACCTACTGCCGCACGGTGACGATTACTTTGGATACCGAAGATGAAAGTTTTTATACGAGCGAAATAGTCACGGCGGCAAATTCCTGCTTCGGCACGGAGGGCAGCATACGTTTACAGAATGTCACTCTGAATGACGAAGTATCGTGGATTTCGGCTATCGACCGTACTTATGTTTCTGTTTCGTCTTTGTCGCCCGATCGGACGATTACCGGACTTATGCCGGGCATTTATTACGTGCGGGTCATCCGAAACGGCGACGTAAGCTGTTACAGCGAAAGAGTCGTAACCGTACCCAACAACGGAGCACCCTGCGAAAATGATTTTTGTACGGATAATACGTCGGAAAATTTATTCCCCGACGGAGATTTCGGCAGCGGTAATCCCGTCAACGGCAGCCCCCTGCCCGAAACCGAAACCGGCTACGGTTATACCCTTATGAACTGTTCTTCACCCAACGACGGCTTCTACAGTATCATCAATACGACCGACTGCAACGGTAGCGGCGGTAAAATATTTAACGCATTCGACATCACCGAAGACCATACGCCCGGTGATAATAACGGTTATATGATGTTGGTCAATGCCTCGTTTAATCCCGACATCGCCGTAGAGAAAACCGTTACCGGATTGTGTCTCAATACCGAATACGATTTTTCTCTGTGGATTAAGAATATTCAACCTCAAGGCTCGATTAAACCCAATCTGACATTTTTGGTGGACGGTGTGGGTTTGCATACTACCGGAGATATCATCGGCAGCGCATGGACACAGGTAGGCTTTTCCTTTTTCACCGGGTCAAATCCCGACCCCGTTTTGAGTATCAGAAACAACGCACCCGGCGGACTGGGGAATGATTGGATTATCGACGATATCTTTGTCGGGGTTTGCGAACCGACTTTTACGGTTGCGCCCGTGCAGTCTTACTGTGTCGGAGATACCGATGCCCAAATCGCCGTTACGGTCAATGACGAAAAAGAACAATTTGTCAAATATCGCTTTCACCAAAGCACAGACGGCGGTAACACCTGGCAATTATACGGAAATTTAGAGACCGGTTCTTTCGTAAACGGCAGCTATACCGCCGTTGCGGATTTGCCCTCACCTTTGCCCGCCGGTTGGAATAATCGCCGCTATCGTATCGTCATTGCTACTGACAACAGCAATTTTGTCAGCGGCTGTCGCTACGTCAGCGGGCAGACTGTTTTGCAGGCTCCCCAACTCTTTGCCGAAGCCGGGCCCAACGTATTCTTGTGCGCCGGCGAAACCGTCAACCTCTCTGCCTCGGCCGCCGGCGGTCAAGGCGGCTATTCTTACGCTTGGAGCAACGGTCTCGGTAACGGGAAAAATAAAACTTTCACGGCGACGGCACCCGTTACGAGTCATTCCGATACTTACTATACCGTCACCGTCACGGATGCAAACGGATGTACCGCTACCGACCAGGTTCGCGTCTATGTCCACGGTTCGCCCGATGTCAGTCTGACCAAAACCAATGCTACCTGCGGTCAAACCAACGGCACGATAACCTTTAGTTTTACCGATAATGAAAACCGGAGCGGTATTACATTCAGCATCAACGGCGGCGCGAATTATCCGTACAATTCACCCGATAACGCCGGTTCTTTGACTGCTTCCGGACTTGCCGCCGGCACTTATAACGTTTGGTCACGCTGGGGCGACGGCAACTGCGCCGTCGAAGTCGGCAACATCACCGTCGGTAATTCAACGGGACCTTCCGTTACGGCAGCCGTCAATGATAATGATATTTGCGCCGGCGAAACGGTCACTTTGACCGCAACGGGCAGCGGCGGCACGGGCGCACTGTCCTACGCTTGGAGCAACGGTGCCGGCAACGGCGCGACTCGCTCGGTCAGTCCGACAACATCGACCGATTACACGGTAACGGTAACGGACGCCACCGGATGTACGGCAACGGCAACGGTATCGGTCACGGTAACGGAAAATTTTACGGACGGCGGCACAATCGGCTCTCCGGAAAGCAACTGCGGCTCCTTTAATCCGCAAAATATTACTCAAACCGTCGCGCCGGCGGGCGGCAGCGGCGGCACGATACAATATATTTGGCAGACGCGTTCTTTCAACGGCACCTCGTGGTCGTCTTGGTCGAATATCGGAAATTCGAATGACTCTTCCTACGATCCGCCGGTCATTACCGAAAGAACACAATATCGTCGTTTGGTACGTCGGTTGCCGTGTACACAGTGGCAAATTTCTAATGTAATCAATAAAATTGTCAATGAAGCACCCCTTGCGGAGGCGGGCGCGACAATAACCCTTTGTGCGGGAGAAACCGTAAACTTATCGGCTTCCGCTACGGGGGGCGACGGCAGTTATACCTATGCGTGGAACAACGGTTTGGGCAACGGGCAAAATAAAACCTTTACGGCAACGGCTCCCGTTGACGGCAACGCAAGCACCGATTATACCGTCACCGTTACCGACGGCAACGGCTGTACGAGTACCGATGTCGTCAATGTGTATGTCTTCGGAGTACCCGATGTCAGTCTGACAAAAAACAACGCACATTGCGGGCAGTCCGACGGTTCGATAACTTTTTCTTTTACCGACAACGCCGCACGTACCGGTATTACTTTCAGTATCAACGGCGGCGCAAATTATCCCTACTCATCCGGTGATGCTGCCGGAACTTTCACGGCACAAAATTTACCCGCCGGCACCTATAACGTGTGGTCGCGTTGGGGAGACGGCAACTGTGCGGTAGAAGTGGGTGATATTACAATTACCGATTTGAGCGGTCCCGCCGTCAATGCCGAGGTCAACGATAATAACATTTGCACCGGCGAAACGGTCACTCTGACCGCGACGGGCAGCGGCGGCACGGGCGCACTTTCTTACGCTTGGAATAACGGTGCCGGCAACGGTGCGACCCGCTCGGTCAGTCCGACGGCATCGACAAATTATACGGTAACGGTCACGGATGCGGCAGGTTGTACCGCGACCGCTTCGGTATCGGTCACGGTGACGGAAAATTTTGCCGACGGCGGTACGATTGGTGACAATGAGGCGGATTGTGACGACTATGACCCGGCAATTATCAACAGCATTGACAACCCGAGCGGCGGCACGGGCGGCAACATTCAGTATCGTTGGCAAAATCGTACGCTCGACTCCGGCGGAAATTGGAACTCTTGGGCGTGGATAAGCGGCGAAACGGGCTTGACCTACGACCCGCCGACGATTTCCGTCACCACGCAATATCGCAGAACTGCCCGCCGCACGCCCTGTACGCAGTGGCTTATTTCTAATATTGTAACAAAAAATCACAGTATCAGCCCCGAGGCAAATGCAGGTTCGAACATCGTCATTTGTGCCGGCGAAACCGTTAACCTTTCCGCTTCCGCAACGGGCGGCACAGGTGCATATACTTACACTTGGAACAACGGTTTGGGCAACGGGCAAAATAAATCTTTCCTTGCCGAGGCACCCGCCGATGCCACCAACGTCACCGACTATACCGTAACGGTCACGGATGCCGCAGGCTGTACGGACACCGACGTAGTACGCGTGACGGTGCTCAACATTCCCGAAGTCAGTATTTCCGCCAACGACGCGCATTGCGGGCAAGCGGACGGAAGTATTGTTTTTACTTACACACCGACTTCCAACCGCACTATCATCGCCTTCAGCATCGACAACGGCGCATCTTATCCTTACACGGCGAATGCCGATAACGGAACGCAGGTCGCAAACAATTTGCCCGCCGGCACTTACTCGGTTTGGTCACGTTGGGGAAATGCCGACTGCCCCGTAGAGGTCGGTTCGATTACGATTAACGATTTGGCTCCGCCGACAGTCACGGCAACGGTGAGTGATAATGACATTTGTGCCGGCGAAACGGTCACTCTGACCGCGACGGGCAGCGGCGGCACGGGCGCACTCTCTTACGCTTGGAATAACGGTGCCGGCAACGGTGCGACCCGCTCGGTCAGTCCGACGGCATCGACAAATTACACGGTAACGGTCACGGATGCGCACGGATGTACGGCAACGGCATCGGTATCGGTCACGGTGACGGAAAATTTTACGGACGGCGGTACGATTGGTACTCCCGAAGCGCATTGCGGTAGTTTCGACCCGCAGATTATGACGGAAACAGCGGCACCCGGCGGCGGTAACGGCGGCACGGTGCAGTATATATGGCAAACCCGCTCTTACAACGGAACAGCTTGGACAAATTGGTCGAATATTCCGGCTTCCGACAACCCGTCCTACGACCCTTCGACCATCAGCGAACGCAGTCAGTACCGTCGTTTGGTACGCAGACAGCCCTGCACGCAATGGCAATATTCCAACGTCATCAACAAAACGGTAAACGATATACCGACTGTCGATGCGGGGGCAAATGTTGCGGTCTGTGCCGGAAATTCCGTCAATATCTCCGCAACGGGGGCGGGCGGCGACGGGAATTATACTTACAATTGGAGCAACGGACTCGGCGCGGGACAATCGCAGAATTTTACGGGAACGGCATCGAATACGGCTAATAATGTGACGGAATACACCGTCACCGTGACCGACGGAAACGGCTGTACGGCAACCGATAATGTAACCGTAACGGTTCTTAGTATTCCCGATGTCACGGTGAGTCACGCGGATGCACACTGCGGACAAGCTGACGGCTCGATTACTTTTACCTTTACCGATAATGCCAACCGCGGCGGTATCGAGTTTAGTATCAACGGCGGCGCGACTTACGGATACGGTATCGGCGACGCTGCGGGTACGCAAACCGTAAACAATTTACTCGCCGGCACCTATGACCTGCTCGCCCGTTGGGGAAATGACCAATGCCCCGTTGATTTGGGAAGCGTTACCTTAGCGGATTTACCCGCCCCGACAGTATCCGCTTCGGTCGATAACGACAATATTTGCGACAATGAAACCGTCACTCTGACTGCCGTCGGCAACAGCGGTACGGGCACGCTCACCTACGCGTGGAATAACGGAGCCGGCACCGGCGCGACCGTCGATGTGTCTCCCGTTGCCACTACCGCCTACACTGTCACCGTCACCGACGCGGCAGGTTGTACGGAAACCGCCGCCGTCACCGTGACCGTCACTACCAACTTCGACGACCCGGGTACTATCGGCAGCGACGAAGACGACTGTGACAATTACAATCCGACACAAATCAACAGCCTGACCAATCCGAGCGGCGGCACCGGCGGCTTCCCGATTCAGTACCGTTGGCAAAGCCGCGAAAGCGACGGCGCGGGCGATTGGACTTCTTGGTCGGGTATCGGCGGCGCGACGGGTTTGAACTATGACCCGCCCGCGATTTCCGTCACGACTCAGTACCGTCGTTTGGCAAGAAGACGCCCCTGCGACCAATGGCAGATTTCAAATGTCGTTACCAAAAAACACGATACTACCCCGACTTTAACCGATGACAATTACACTACTTGCCCCGAAACGGCAGTCAGCGGTAACGTACTGACCGGCAACAACACCGTTTATAATCAAACCGTAAACATCACCGCAAATCCGACCGACGGCACGGTGACAATCAACAACAACGGCGCATTTACCTACACCCCGAATGCCGATTACTGCGGCAACGACAGCTTCACTTACCGCGTCTGCAATGACGGGAGCACTTGCTGCGCTCAGGCAACCGTCACCGTCAACGTCGGAGATACCACCAATCCGACTTTAGTCGGCGTACCGGGCAACCTCACAATTTCCTGCGAAGAAAACGTACCGACCGCCCCGACCGTCACCGCGACCGATAACTGCGGAAACGGCAATGCGACGGTATCGTACAATGAGGTTTCCACGCAAAACAACGGCGATGCCTGTACCGCATACGCATACACCGTAACCCGCACCTGGACAGCCGAGGATATTTGCGGTAACACCACCACCCAAACCCAAATCATTACCGTCGAAGACGAAACCGACCCGACCTGGAATACCGACCCGACCGACCTCACCGCAGAATGCGACGGCAGCAATGACCCCGGCAGTCAAATTCAAAATTGGCTCGACACCTTCGGCGGCACCGGCGCAGCATCCGATAACTGCGGAGAAATTACAATCACGAATAATTACAACGGTATCAGCGACGACTGCGGCGCGACGGGCGAAGCAGACGTAATTTTCACCGCAACCGATGAATGCGGCAATACAAGCACCCGCAGCGCAACCGTAACCATAGAAGACACCACCGCACCCGTTTGGAACGGCAATACGGTTGATTTAACCATTGAATGCGACGGCACGACTGACCCGAGCGGACAAATTGCAGCGTGGTTAGCAAACAACGGCGGCGGAAACGCAACGGACGCTTGCGGCGGAAACGTAGATTTTACCAATGACTACAACCCGAACGACTTTGAGGTCGATTGCACAAATGATGAAGGAAATACAATTACTTTTACTGCGACAGACGCGTGCGGCAACGCTTCTACGGCAACGGCAATTTTAAAAATCATCGACACGACCGCACCCGTTTGGAACGGCAACACGGCTGATTTAACCATTGAATGCGACGGCACGATTGACCCGAGCGGACAAATTGCAGCGTGGTTAGCCAATAACGGCGGCGGAAACGCAACGGACGCTTGCGGCAGCGTGACTTTTGCTGATAACTACACGGGATTTTCGGATGAATGCGGCGCAACGGGCGAAGCGACGGTGACTTTTACCGCGACCGACGAATGCGGCAATTTTACAACCGAGACTGCTACCGTAACTATCGAAGACACCACCGACCCGACTTGGAACAACGACCCGACCGACCTTACCGTAGAATGCGACGGCAGCAACGACCCGAGCGGTACGATTGCGGCTTGGTTGGCGTCAAACGGCGGTACCGGTACGGCCACCGATGCCTGCGGCAACGTCACTTACACCGAAAATTACAGCGGCTTCGACGACGCGACGACCTGCGGCACCACGGGCAGCGCAACCGTAACCTTTACTGCCGTTGACGAATGCGGCAACACCGCTACTGCGACGGCAGTCTTAACCGTCAACGATACGACACCGCCGACGTGGACAAATGAGCCGACGGATTTGACGATAGAATGTGACGGAACAACCGACCCGAGCGGCGCAATCGCGGCCTGGTTAGCGGCAATCGGCAACGGCGGCGCGGCTACGGATGCTTGCGGCGACGTGACTTTCTCGAATAACTACACAAATTTGTCAGACGATTGCGGAGCAACGGGTACGGCGGAGGTGATTTTTACCGCGACGGATGATTGCGGAAACTCTACTCCGAGAACGGCGACGGTGACTGTCGAAGATACGACCGACCCTACATTCACCGTGCCGGCGGACGTAACTGTCAGTTGTGAAGAAAACCCGGATGACCTGACATTGACGGGAGACGTGACGGACGAAAACGATGCTTGTGATAATGATTTAGGAGAAGCGACTTATGCGGATGATGAAAGCGGCTTGACGGGTTGCAGCGGTACGGGAGAGATTGTGCGCACCTGGACTTTAGTCGATGCCTGCGGTAATACTTTTACGCAAACCCAAACGATTACCGTGGAAGATACGACTGCTCCGACTTTCGGAACGGACGAAATTCCGGCGGATATTACGATTACGGCATATCCGATACCGGAGCCGCCGGTCATCGGTACGGAGCTTACGGCAAGCGATAATTGCGACGCCGAGGTCGATATTGTTATGGACGAAGTCGCGGGTAACGGCTGTACCTTTACCGTGGTAAGAACGTGGACGGCCACCGATGATTGTAATAATCGAACGACTGCCACACAGACGATTTCCGTTGACTTGAGCGCAGCGGATGCGGGTACTTTGACCGTTGACGACACATTTGTTTGTCTGCCGCCGCACGGCGACGGCACTGTCGCGGTCACGCCGAACGGTGATGCCGATATTATCGGCGGTTACTCGGTGCTTTACATTTTGACGCTGGGCAGCAATGACGTTATTCTGCAAACTTCGACCACGCCTTCTTTCGTCACTACGGCGGCGGGTGAGTACAGCATTTACGCCTTGACTTATGTGGCTGACGCTGCGAATGATAATTATTTAGACCTTTCTTTTATCGACTTCGGAACGACGCAAATCGAGGCATTAATTCAAATGATTGACGGCGATGCGGGCGAAGTTTGTGCCGCTCTCAGCCCCGCAGCCGACGCCGAAGTGCAGGAATGCAACGGTTCTGTCGGAGATTTTGTGTGGGAAGATGCGGACGGAAACGGCATTCAGGACACGCTCACCGAACAGGGCTTGGAAGGTCTTCTCGTAACTTTGTCCGGTACGGAAATCGACGGTACCCCGCTGACCGCAACCGCGACGACCGATATCGACGGTAATTACCTTTTTGATAATTTACCTCCGGGCGACTATACCGTTACCTTCGGTACTTTGCCCGGTTATGAATTTACGCAAAACAACTTAGGCACCGATGATGCTTTGGACAGCGATGCCGACCCGGCTACGGGCGCTGCGCCGACGCTGACGCTCGCTCCCGGTGAAAATAATACGACAATTGACGCGGGTCTGATTAACAGCGGCAGCAGCTCGATTGGTGATTTTGTGTGGGAAGATGCGAACGGAAACGGCATTCGGGATTTTAATGAACCGCCCGTCGAAAATGTCACCGTTACCCTTACGGGTACGACGGGCGACGGCGATGTCATTACGGCTGTCACCACCGCTACGGACAGCAACGGTTATTACATTTTTGACAATCTCGAACCCGGCAATTATGTCGTCACTTTCACCGCGCCGACCGGCTATGCGCTTACTGCGAACGAGCAGGGGACGAGCGACCTGAACGACAGCGATGCGGACCCCGAAACGGGCGCAACGGGTACCGTTCCTGTGTTGAGCGGTCAAAATATCACAACCGTCGATGCCGGGCTTTACCGACCCGTGCGCCTCGGTAATTACGTGTGGGAAGACCTCGACGGAGACGGACTGCAAACGCCGGGCGAAACCGGCATTGCCGACCAAGATGTCTATCTTATCGGCATCGCCGGCGACGGTACGGTCATCAATCAATCGACCGTGACCGACGCGACGGGCTATTATATTTTTGATGAATTACCGCCGGGGACTTATCAGGTACGCTTCGAGGTGCCGGGCGACATTGATTTTACGCCGCAAAATCAGACTTTCGTGCAAGGTGATTTACTGCCGCCTTCGGTCGTCATTTCTACACCGAACGAACTGATTGACGGTGCTTTTCAGGTCACGGTTGATTTTTCCGAAAATATCGACAATTTCACGGCAGCCGATTTTAACATTACCAACGGCACGGTTACAAACCTCAGCGGCAGCGGTACGCAATATACCGCCACCATTACACCGACGGCAGCGGGCGAGGTTTCCGTTGTTATTCCGGCGGCGGCAGCGGTGGATGCTGCGGGTAATGTCAGCGGCATCTCCAACATTTTAAGATTAATTAACGATACCCCGACAATCGTGGCCGAAACGGGTATCTTGACGAGTGTGAACGGAAATTTTCAGACCGTCAACCTTCATTACACCTATGCCGACCCTGTGGTCATCGCGACGGTCGTTTACCCGAACAGCGATGCCGAACCCGTGGTAACGCGCATTAACAATACAACCGGCAACAGCTTCGACCTGAAGTTGCAAAGTCCGGCCGGCAATCCGATTGCACCCGGCTATGAGGTCAGTTATTTTGTGGTTGAAGCGGGTGTTTATACCGAAGCCGAACACGGTATCGATATGGAAGCGGTACGCACGAATACGACCGAAACCGCACATTACGGCGACTGGGAGCGAGAAGAGCGAGATTACACCAACGACTACGATGAGCCCGTCGTGGTCGGTCAGGTAATGACAAACAACGACCCCGACTGGTCGGTATTTTGGGCGAGCGGCGATGATCGTACAGACCCGCCGGAAGATGATGATTTTTATGCGGGATTGCACGTAGGGGAAGACAATGACAACGACCGCGTGAGCGAAACAATCGGTTACGTTGTGATTGAAAGCGGCTCGGGTTGGATAGGTGAAATCGAATTTTTTGCGGGACAAAGTCCGCGTATCGTGCGCGGACCGGATGATCTGCACCTCGGCGACGGATACAACTACACTTACAACGGTATGGCAAATCCGACCAATGCAATTGTTTCAACGGCGGGAATGCGTAATCAAGTCGGCAGTTGGGCGGTCTTGTCGGGCGCAAATGCTTTGACCGGTAATAATGTGACTTTGCTGGCGGTGGAAGATAATACAAACGATGACAATCAATCCGTCAAAAAAGAACGCGTTAATACTCTTATTTTCGGTGAAAGCAATATTTCGGGTGCGGGCGGTTTGCCGAACAGTTTAGCACCGACCGTAGCCCTATCGACGACGAGTCTTACCGTGACGGAAGATTTTGTGATTACCTTAAATTCTCCTTTGGATTTGACGGGGCTGACGGCGGCGGATTTTAACATCGTTAACGGCACGATTACAAATATCAGCGGCGCGGGCGATACCTATCAAGTGACCGTTTCGCCGACGGCGGGCGGGGTCGTCAGTATAGAATTACCGACGGCAACCGTGCAGGATGTTGACGGAAATAACAACACGCGTTCCAATACTTTATCCGTTTTTTATGAAGACTTGGCGGCTACGCCTTACAGCACCATCTTCCCCGACGGTACTCCGGCGGATGCTGTGGATAGTGACGGCGAACCGGTTACGGGTTTGACGCACACGGTGACTTTACGCAGCGGCGAAGAAGATTTTACCATCGACGCGGGCGTGTACCGCCTGACTTCCGAGTTGGGAGATTTTGTGTGGGAAGATCTCGACGGCGACGGTATTTACGATGCGGGCGAGCCTGCTTTGGAAAATGTCCGGGTTATTTTAACGGGCGTAACGGGGTCGGGAGCTGTAGTAAATGATACCGTTTACACCGATGCGACGGGTAATTATTCTTTCACGGGAATCGCCCCGGGCGAATACGATATTATCTTTACCGCACCTGCGGGCTTTACGGCAACATATCCGAATGAGGGCAGCGACGATGCCCTCGATAGTGATATTATTAACGGGCAAATTACGGGTATCACCGTCACTTCGGGTATGATTGATTTAACTTTGGATGCCGGTTTTATTGACGCGAATTTGCAGTTGGGAGACTTCGTTTGGGCGGATACCGACGGCAACGGCATTCAGGATGACGGCGCTACGGGCATCGAAAACGTACAGGTTATTTTGACGGGTTTTACCGGTAACGGCACGGCGGTTGCGGACACGGTTTATACCGATGCGACGGGGGCTTATTTATTTGATAATTTGATACCCGGCGTGTATAATGTTAATTTTGAAAATCTTCCGAATCAAAGTCCGACTGCGCAAAATCAGGGCGGCGACGACACTTTAGACTCCGACCCTAATCTTTCCGGAGCAGTCACGGGTATCACCATGATTTCCAATCAAAATAATACGACAATCGACGCCGGTTACATTCCGACCGACCTTTCTATTGGTGATTACGTGTGGGAAGATTTGAACGGCAACGGCATTCAAGACGACGGGAATACGGGCATCGCGGGCGTAGAAGTTGTCCTGACCGGCAACCTCGGCGACGGTACCCCGATTACACCCGTGACGGTTTTCACCGGCGCGGACGGCTCGTACCTGTTCCCCGATTTGACTCCCGGCACTTACACCGTCACTTTCGCCACTCCGACCGGCTACGAACCCGGTGCGCAAAATCAGGGTGGTGACGACACCCTCGATTCTGACCCCGACCCGATTACCGGCGCGGTTACAAATATCTTTTTAACCGAAGAAAACCTGACAATCGACGCGGCATTTTACCGCTACGCAAGCATCGGAGATTTCGCCTTTTTCGATTGTAATAAAAACGGCATTAACGACGGCGAAGATGGTTTGGGCGGCGTATTTGTAGAACTCACGGGCACCGATGCACTCGGCAATACCGTTACCTTACTCGATACCACCGACGTGACGGGTTTCTATCTTTTCGATAGTTTATACGCCGGAAATTACGTTCTCACCTTCGCTTATCCCGACACACCGACGGGCTTAGCATTCAGTCCCGCAAACCAAGGCAGCGACGACACCCTCGACTCCGATGCCGACGAAACCACGGGAGAAACCGCCCCCTTCACTCTTACCGGCAACGAGAATAATCTGACCTTCGATGTCGGCTTCACGGACGAAACCGCTCCGCTAATCGACACCCCCGCAAGCGACCAAACCGTACAATGCAACGGCAGCGGCAACTCTGCCCAACTAAACGCATGGTTAGCAAATAACGCCGGAGCAACCGCAACCGACAACGTAGATGCAACCGGCGACTTGACGTGGACAAACGATTACGTTATCGGCGCGGAAAGCGATGACTGCGGCGCAACGGGCGGGGTAGAGGTCACTTTTACCGTCTCCGACCAATGCGGTAACAGCAGCGAAACATCTGCGACTTTCACCGTTGAAGACAATATCGCACCAAACATCGACAGCCCCGCGCAGGACACTTTAATTCAGTGCGACGCCGCAAATCA
>JAHDCG010000044.1 GCA_020629965.1 Saprospiraceae bacterium
CTGATGCTACGGTCGTTTGCGGTGATGTTGAAATGTCAGATAATCAATCTGATGCCATTATAAATCCCACCGTTATCATTGAAGTTTTATCAAAATCGACATCGGCTTATGACCGAGGGGATAAATTCCAAGTATATCGCAAAATTAAAAGTCTGAAAGAATACATCCTGATTGAACAAGACAAAGCCAAAATTGAAGTATTTAAAAAACGAGGCGACCTGTGGCAGATTCTCTTGTTTGAAGGCTTAGATGCGGAAATGTACATCGAAGCATTAGATGTGCAGGTTTCTTTAGAGCAGATTTATTTGAATGTGAGGTTTGAAAAATAAATAATTTTTATTTACTGAAAAAATTGAAAGCCGAAATCCTCAACATTCTAAAATCCTGCTCGCCTCTCACGGTTCAAACAAAAAAAATCCCGACAAACACACAAAGCGTTTGCCGGGACTTTTTATATTCTAAAAACCAAAAGGCTTAAGCACTAACCGTACCTTTTGCTTTTTCAATCACTTCCTTCGCTACACCGTTCGGTGCAGGTGCGTAATGAGAGAATTCCATCGTAGAATTCGCGCGACCCGAAGTAATCGTCCGCAAATCGGTCACGTAACCGAACATCTCTGCCAACGGTACGTCGGCGTTGACAGAAACGGCATCACTTGTAAAAAAAACGGTCATTTCAAGTTTTGATTTTTGACTGTTAATTTGTATTTTGCTTTAAAATTAAAATTATGGAAGCGAAAATATTGAATAACCTAAGCGTTGCAGAGTATCTTGAATTAGAAAAAGCAAACGACGTGAAGTATGAATATCACGACGGAGCGGTTTATGCTATGGCGGGCGGTACGAAAAATCACGGACTTATCGGGGGTAATATTTTTGGGGTATTATGGGGAAAACTAAGCGGTAAAGGCTGTACCGTAATGAACAGCGAGATAAAACTACATATCGCAGCCGAGAACAGTTATGTCTATCCGGACGCCATGGTAATCTGCGGTGAAACGGAAGACAGCGAAGATGAAAAAAATGCTGTAACTAATCCTACCGTCATTATCGAAGTTTTATCAAAATCAACATCGGCTTATGACCGAGGGGATAAATTCCAAGTATATCGCAAAATTAAAAGTTTGAAAGAGTACATCCTGATTGAACAAGACAAAGCCAAAATTGAAGTATTTAGAAAACGGGGCGACCTGTGGCAGATTTTAGTTTTTGAAGGCTTAGATGCGGAAATGTACATCGAGGCTTTGGAGGTACGGGTTTCTTTGGAGCAGGTTTATTTGAATGTGGGGTTTGGGGAGTAGGTCGGACGAACATAATTTTTCAGTCCCTTTTGTCTTGTTTTTTTAACGTAAAAAACATATAAGACGCTGACAATTCAAGCGTATTCATTGCCAAAAAATCTTGCCTGGTTCCTGCTCCGTTCGACTCTCCTATTCCTTTCAGATATCTTATCTCGAACTGCAAATTTTGAAATTTGTAGGATGATTTTAACAAAAAACCGGCGTGTCGATTTGGAGTATAGCCGCCGAGAAAGGCAAAATAAGTCGGGTCGTTACCGGATATTTTCAAAAATCCGCCTATTCCCGCGTCGAACTTTTCGGTTAAGTTCATGGAAAAAGAAGCCGAATGAGTGGCTACAAATATGCGGGTTCTCTTATAAGTATCCGGACCGCCCGGCCCGGGCAGTAATAAAGGGTTGAGATTTCTGTCAATTCTGAAAATTTTAAAGAAATATCTGAATTGATAATCCGCATAAAACCTCTCGTTTATTTTTTGGGTAAATTTCAATCCTATTGTCGGCACAAATTTCTCTTTAGCTTGCAGCGGAAGCAGGTATCGGTGTCCGTATTCGAACTCTTCCGGGTCGATGCTGTGTAACTCTATGTAATTTACGCCGGCGGTAATTCCGATTTGTGATTGAGTAAAGGCAGAAACGGATATCAGAAAAAGACTGAGTAAGATTAGGGTTTTTTGGATTGCTTTCATAGTTAAAATTTCTAAGTATATCAATTTCACCACAAAATGAACGTCCGACTCAGGTTGTCAAAATTGATATCTTGATTTTACATAAACAAAATATACGAAATTTCTCTTCGGAATTATACAACAAGAAAAACTTTAACATCCAAACAAAAAAAATCCCGACAAACAACAAAGCGTTTGCCGGGACTTTTTATATCCTAAAAACCAAAAGGCTTAAGCACTTACCGTACCTTTTGCTTTTTCAATCACTTCTTTCGCTACACCGTTCGGTGCAGGTGCGTAGTGAGAGAATTCCATGGTAGAACTCGCGCGACCCGAAGTAATCGTCCGCAAATCGGTCACGTAACCGAACATCTCTGCCAACGGTACGTCGGCGTTGATAGAAACGGCACCGCCCGAACGCGGCTCCTGACCTTTCGGCAATCCGCGGCGACGGTTCAAGTCACCGATAACCGAACCGGTGTATTCTTCCGGCGTGATAATCGTCAACTTCATAATCGGCTCCATCAATTGCGGCTTACAGCGCGGTGCTGCGGCTTTGAAGCCTTCTTTCGCACACAATTCAAAGGCAATCGGCTTACTGTCCACCGCGTGCATCGACCCGTCAAAAACACGGACTTTCATGCTCTCGATGTTGTAACCCGCCAAGATACCGTTGTTCATCATCGACGTAAATCCGTCACGAATCGGCTTTTGGTAGTTTTTGTCGATAGAACCACCGACAATGCCCCAATCGAATTGCAACTTGACTTTACCCGCTTTGAAGTCTTCGCTTTCCAAAAACTCCTCATCGGCGGGGCCGAGTTCGAATTCCATATCGGCAAACAAACCGGAACCACCCGATTGTTTTTTCAAACGCTCGCGGTGAGATACCGTCTCGTTCAATGCCTCTTTGTAGCTTACCTGCGGCGCACCTTGCTCACATTCTACTTTGAATTCGCGCTTGAGGCGATCCAAGATGATTTCCAAGTGCAACTCACCCATACCGCTAATGACGGTTTGGTTGGTCTCATCGTCGTAACGCACGGTAAAGGTCGGGTCTTCCTCGGCAAGTTTCGCCAATGCCATACCCAATTTATCCATGTCTTTTTGCGACTTAGGCTCTACCGCCACACCGATAACGGGGTCGGGGAAAACCATAGACTCCAAGACAATCGGATTGCCTTCTTCGTAAATCGTATCACCGGTACGGAGGTCTTTAAAACCTACACCCGCCGCGATGTCACCCGCTTCTACTTTGTCGATTGCATTCTGCTTGTTAGAGTGCATTTGGTACAGACGAGAGATACGCTCTTTCTTACCGGTACGCGAGTTGATGATGTAAGAACCCGCATCCAATTTACCGGAGTAAGTACGGAAGAATGCCAAACGACCTACAAACGGGTCGGTCGCAATCTTAAATACCAATGCCGTAAACGGCTCATCGGTGCTTGCGTCACGGTGAATTTTTTCCTCCGTGTCGGGGTTCGTACCCGTCACACCGCCGATATCGACCGGAGAAGGCAAGTAAGCACAAACCGCATCGAGTACCGCTTGTACACCTTTGTTTTTAAAGGCAGAACCACACATCATCGGGACAAACTTCGCGTCCATAACCGCCTGACGTACTGCTGCACGCATTTCTTCTTCGGTGATGCTGTTTTCGTCTTCGAAGAATTTCTCCATCAAAGTATCGTCGTATTCCGCGACAACTTCCAACAGTTTACCTCTCCACTCCGCTACGGTATCTACCAAGTCTTCCGGAATCGGAATTTCTTCGTAAGTCATACCCATATCGTGCTCGTTCCACACGATAGCTTTGTTGAGAATCAAATCTACCACGCCTTTAAAGGTCTCTTCGGCACCGATCGGCACCTGCAACGGAATAGCCAAAGTTCCCAATTTCTCGTAAACGTCGTTGACAACGTTAAAGAAATCGGCACCCGAGCGGTCCATTTTGTTGACGAAACCGATACGCGGTACTTTGTAGTTATCCGCCAAACGCCAGTTGGTTTCGGATTGCGGCTCTACACCGGAAACGGCGCAAAACAAGAATACCAAACCATCCAAAACGCGCAAAGAGCGGTTTACCTCGACGGTAAAATCCACGTGACCGGGAGTATCGATGATGTTCATCGGGTACTCTTGGTCTTTCCACACCCATTTGGTCTTGGTAGCGGCAGAGGTAATCGTGATACCACGCTCCTGCTCTTGCTCCATCCAATCCATGGTAGCGGCACCGTCGTGTACCTCACCGATTTTGTGACTCATACCGGTATAGTAGAGGACACGTTCTGTAGTAGTGGTCTTGCCCGCATCGATGTGCGCGGCAATCCCGATATTTCTTGTGTATTTTAAATCTTTTGCCATGATAAGGTTACCTTAATCGTTAATGGAAATTATAAAAGAGGTCACCCGATTAAGGCGTCCTCCGTTGATTTGGCGGTTCGTTTCGTCGTTATGTTTAGTGCTTTGTCGAGATGTTGGACTTTAGATGTCAGACGTTAGATTCCGCACAGGGAGTCTAACGTCTAAAATCTAATATCTAACGTCTAAGCTACACGCGGAAGTGCGCAAATGCACGGTTAGACTCGGCCATTTTGTGCGTATCTTCTTTACGCTTCACGGCTGCGCCTTCGCCTTTGCTTGCTGCGATTAACTCTGCCGCCATTTTTTCAGCCATACCTTTACCGCTGCGCTGACGAGCAAATTTGATAATCCACTTCATGCCGATAGAAATCTTGCGCTTTGCGCGAATTTCGGTCGGGATTTGGAAAGTCGCACCGCCTACGCGGCGAGAGCGGACTTCTACCTGCGGCATCGCATTATTCAAAGCTTTTTTCCACACTTGGTGCGGGTCTTGCTTGGTGCGTTCCTGAATTTTATCACACGCATCGTAAAAGATTTTAAAAGCAGCGGATTTTTTGCCGCTGTACATCATCATGTTGACGAAAGTCGTGACCAAAGTATCGCCGAAGCGCGGATCCGGGGCGATTACCCGCGGTTTTGGTTTTCTTTTTCTCATTTCGGTTGATTTGTACGGGGTTTTTGTTGAGATGTTAGATTTTAGACGTTAGATATTAGATTCTTTTCGTCTTCGGTCTGACTCTACTTATAAAACCTCGTAAGTTCTTGATTGCGGACAGCGGTCGAGAGAGTATTCAATCGACGTAACCGTTGTGTTTCCGGTCGCACCTTTTTCTCTTCAATGTCTGACTAAAAAACCGTTAAGCTCTACCTGACATTTACTAAAGGCTGCGGAAAAGTTACTTTTTAGGACGTTTGGTTCCGTACTTCGAGCGAGATTGGCGACGGTCATTGACACCGGCGGTATCTAATGCACCGCGGACGACCGTATAACGGACACCCGGCAAATCTTTCACACGACCTCCGCGTACCAATACGATAGAGTGTTCCTGCAGGTTGTGTCCCTCGCCGGGGATGTAGCAGATAACCTCGATACCGTTGGTCAAACGTACCTTAGCAACTTTACGCAAAGCAGAGTTCGGCTTCTTCGGCGTGGTCGTATATACACGAGTACATACACCGCGACGCTGAGGACAAGATTCCAATGCGCGGGAATTCGACTTCTCCACGATTTTCTTTCTTCCTTTGCGTACCAGTTGATTGATAGTAGGCATAAATGAAAATTGATTAAATTAATTCTTAAAGGGGAAAGTGCTCCCCGATTCCTTTATTTGCTTGACTTTCAGCCTCTTTTTCGTACGAAAACAAGACCTCTGCTCAAAGCGAGTGCAAAGGTACGCTTTTTTCGTGAGAGTACAAAGGGAATTTTGTTAGTTTGCGCGGGGCGGGAGAGGAGGGAAAACCAAGTGCCGGGAAGAGGGAATTTTTTGCGGGGAAATTTTGGGAGAGGTTGGTTTTTGTAGGTGTAGATTACTTTTTTGGAATTTTGTTTTGAATAGGCAGGAGATTATGGGGGTGTTAAAGGTTTTGTTTGGTGGGGGCTTAGTTCTGTAATAACTAAAATTTAATTTTGATTGATGATTTCTTCGATTACATTTAAATACCAAACATTTCCCAAATCCATCTTGATTTTTCTTATAGTTATTGCATCATCTGTTTCAATAGGCGTATCGTCTAAATAAATTTCTCCTGAATATATGCCTATAAACTGAACAGGTTTACGGGATTTATAAAAACGCATTTTCCCGTCTGCACTAACAAAAACTTCCGGAGGAAGATACATTACCAAACTGCCTGAAAAAGAACGATATAATTTGCTATCAATCAAATATTTTGGTAAGCCATTGTATGATTGACCAAAAAAACTTGCTATTGTAGCTGATTTTGCAATAGGTAAGAAATTTATTTGATCATAAAAGTTCCTAGGATAACCTACTACCACTACACGATCACCAATAAAAGGCGTCGGAGAATTGTTATCGGTTTCTAAATCCGTTTTACGAATAGGATATAGTGAATAATGAAATAATTTGTAACTATCCTCGTGATTATGCCAACCACCTCTAATACTTTTATCAATACTAATTATCGCTATGTCAACTTCTAAGTTTTCATGAACAATTATATTTTTTTTAATATAATTTTTATCAAAACTGCTTCGATGCCAATACGGAATATCAACTAAGAAATTTCTTGATGTCGAATCTTTTGGTGCAGTATAAGATGTTTCTCTAATGTGAAAAACTATACTATCAGGTATCGTGTTTTCGGGGATTAGAAGGTGTTTGTTTGAGACTAAATAAAATTCTCCATTTATATACTTATCAACAATAGAATCTGTATTGATTGTATCTTTAACAAAATAGCCGCCATCGTAAAATGTCGCATTTCCATGACTAATTCCTCCATTGTGGTAAACCTCTAATCTAGCGATTGAGTTAGCCATTTTATTGAAATAATTATCATGTTGAGAGAACAACAAAAAGGCATTAAACATTACTACCGACAACAAAAATAATTTAATCAAAACGAACTCTTTTTATAGTATATGCTTCGTTATATTCATCATAAATTATAGCATACTTATGATTATTTCTTAAAACGCACCTGTGAATTTTCTTAGGACCTGTCCGTATCCTAAATGTATATGTTTTGATGCGTTTAGTAGAAAGGCGTAAACCTTTAAGAGCACCCAATTTGTAGATTTCCCAAATCTTCCCGTCAATCGATATTTCAAACTCAATACCGAACTTCAAATCATTTGCGATGAGAATATTACCATCTAAATCAATATTCAAGTCGGAGGTAAATGAATGGTCAATTTGTTTATGCACTTTCAAGCTATCTTGAGCTTGGAGTGTGAACGAAAAGAGTGTAAAGAAAATCAAAATTTTAAGATAATCCATTCAGGAATTGTTTTTTCTGTTTCCGAGAACATATCCTATTATAGTTCCCAACAAAGCAATTAAAGGTGTAGTTTTTTCACTGTTGAAACCTGCTATCAGCACAAACAACGTTGCTGAAACAACCAAATTTACGACTGTAAGCATAGCGTATTTGTCTGACTCTATTTTATTTTTTGATAATAAAGCAGAAAAGGTAACCTGTAAAACGATAGTGTACAAGAGCAAACCAATAATAAGATACACATCAAAATTACTGTAAAAACTTATCTCTCCGCTTAAATCTGAATGATTTATTGTGGGAGGGTCATTATATATAATCTCTGAAACACCTGTACTATCTGTCGCTATGTGTTAGTTTTTATTTAATTTCGTACAAATTTAAACATTTAATTTGACAAATCCACAAATCAATATAAAAAGTTCTTTATTTTCGTGCAGTTGTTACAAACCTCACTCCCTTCTCCCCAACACCCCCCGCTGCACACTCCCCACCCCAAACGCCGCAACCACCGGCACCTCCTCCGTCTCCCCGCCCGACACACTCACCGCCTCCGCCTTCCCCGCATACACCGTCCACGTAAGCTCATCCGCCCCCGTTTTTTCCGTCACCATCGTCAGCAGATTGCCCATTACTTCAAAGCGTTGCACAAAGCTGTTGCCGAGCAGATAGCCTTCCATGGCGATGCCGTTTTTCTCGTCGATTTTGTAAAGACCCTTTGCCGCATCAATGGTGACTAACTCGTAGGGGCGCAGACCGGCGACTTTATCTTCGCCGTAAATGATGTAAAAAGTGTGATTGTCGCTCGTGTCAATCGGTAAAATGTGCAGTTCCATCGGCAGACTTTGGGTTTTGCCGACGGCGGTGAAAATTTCTAAAGTACCCGTGTATTTGCCTTCCCAACTTTGGGGAAAGGCGAGAGAGTCGGTCTGAGCATCGAGCAGTTTGACGGAAAGGAAAAACAGGAGGAGAAGAACGCGCATTGTAATTGATTTTTTTTTCTTTATGAAGACAAATTTACATCGGTTCGATTTTTTGAAAATAAGGTGTTTGCCTGACGGGCGATAACCCGTAATTTTTCCGCACCTCAAAAATTAAAAATTCGGCTAATGCAATAATTTGTTAGTTTCTGACAGTTATGTCGATTAAGAATTGGGAAGATTTTACGAAGTAAAATCCAAATCATAACAAATCATAAGCATCATAAAAATCAGGTTCAAAAAAAGGAAAACTATCAAAATTTAATAAATCATCCCACTATCCTCATTCTGAATTTTAGCAACCGGATTCACCACTTCTTTCCCTCCGCCAAATAATTCTTCACGTAATCCTCAATACCCGCTTCCAAGTCATAAAACTCACCCTCATAGCCCGCGCGGCGCAGCTTTTCCGTGTCGGCTTCCGTGAAATATTGGTAAGTGTCGCGGATGTCCGCCGGCGTGTCGATGTAGCTGATGTTCGGCTCCTTGTCGAGGGCTTTGAAAGTACACTCCGCAAGGTCTTGAAAGGCTCGCGCCTTACCGGTGCCGAGGTTGTAGAGTCCGCTCGCGGGGCGGTTGAGGTACAGCCAATACATGACCTCGACCACGTCTTTGACGTACACAAAATCACGACTCTGCCTGCCGTCGGCGATGCCCGCGCGGTGACTGCGGAAGAGTTTCATTTCGCCCGTTTTTTGAATTTGTTGCACCGTGTGCAGGATGACACTCGCCATGCGCCCTTTGTGGTATTCATTCGGGCCGTACACGTTGAAAAATTTCATGCCCGCCCAAAACGGCGGGTCAACGCCCGCTTCCAGCACCCACTTATCAAATTCATTTTTGGACTCGCCGTAAGGGTTGAGCGGGTGCAGTTTGTCCAAAATATCGTGGTCGTCCGCAAAGCCGTGTTCGCCCATGCCGTAGGTCGCGGCGGAAGAGGCGTAGATGACGGGAATGAACTCGCGGACACAGATTTTCCATAAATCCTGCGAAAATTTGACGTTCAGTTTATTAAAAATCTTCTTGTCTTTTTCGGTCGTATCGGTGCGTGCGCCGAGGTGAAACACGAAGCTGATTTCGGTCGGGTGCAGGTCGAACCACTCGATAAAACGGCTGCGTTCGATGTTTTGGTTAAACTTCTTGCCGTCGAGATTTTTATTCTTTTCGTCGTCGCTGAAGTCATCGACGATGATGATATCGCGCCGCCCCATGTCGTTCAATTTTTTCACCATGCAAGAACCGATAAAGCCGGCTGCTCCCGTTACTACAATCATTTTGTGTGTATTTGTATAGTTTTTTGAATGCCTGATTCGACACTTTTCAGAGACGGCAAAGATAAAAGCAAGCAAGGCTTCGGAATCGGCAAAATATTGACTTTTTACTACTTAGAATTTGTCTAAATAAGGCGAACGTTATCGAAATATTGAACCGTTATACAGCAAAAAACGGCGTGTTCGGGTCTGTACGGTATTCTTGCAACTTCACCAAAATATTGTTATGTCAATCAACCTGTATAAATTCTTTTTCTTTCTCTGCTGCATTTTCTTGAATCAAATTGCACAAGCGCAATACAGCTTAGAGTCATCTTACGTCAACAGTCACACGGGCGAAACCGTCAATTTACTGCTCAAAAAAGATTTCAAAAACGGGAAATTTACAATTTACGGCGGCGTAAAATATCTTTTCTCTCGACAATTTCCGCCGCGCAACACTGACGGTGTCGGCAAAATTTTCTACCCGCGTAATGTCCTGCAATCACTCGGACCGGTCCTCGGCATACAGCGCAATTTTGCTTTCAATCCGCACGTCAGAGGTCTTGCTTTTTATCAAACTCAACTCACCAATACACCCCTGCGCTCCTTCGGCTTCGGCGGTTTGAGTATCAGCGACGACAAGGTTACTGCGCTCGAACACCTTTTCGGAGTCGGTTTGCAAGCGCGACTGACCGAGCGTTTTTCCTTCATCATACGCGGCGGCGGCAACGTCATATTTACGCATGCGCCTAATCGCATTAACGAAAGCGGCGGTCTCGGCAAATTAAAAGCCGGTTTTAGAAACGCCGACGCTTCGGGTGTCTTTACTATCGGGGCTTGTGTTGCTTTGCACAAATCAGAATAGCTTATCGACCAAAGGCAATGCTACGGTGCGCCCCCAACCTCCCAACTCCTCAACCCCCCCAACTTTAACGCCCCCTTCACGTTCCTTTTTTGCCACACTGCGTTATAAGGACATGAAATTTTACGCAGCTTTTTTAGTACTTTTCCTTCCCTTTTCCGCACCGGCACAAACCGTTTTTACGCCGAAAACGGAGGTCAAAATCCTGTCCGATACCCTCGTTTTATTCGACTTCGGCAAGTACGATTTGCGCCCCGAGTCCGTGGTTTTGCTGCGCGAATTGAGCAACGAAATTAAAACGCTCAAAAAAGTAAAAATCGAAGTCACCGCGCACACCGACTCTATCGGCAGCATTCAAAACAACGAAATTCTCTCGCAAAATCGCGCCGATGCCGTTAAGGCATTCTTAGTCAAAAACGGCATTTCCGACAGCATTATCACCGCACAGATTTACGGCGAAGCCGCCCCCGTCGCCGCAAACGACAGCGACTTCGGTCGTCAACAAAATCGCCGCGCCACCGTTAAAATTCTGCGCGAAATGCCGCTCGGTACTTACAGCGGGCGGGTCATCGACGAGCAGACCAAAGAGGGTATTCAGGCGGAAATCGTGTTCAGAAGTAAGACCGTGCGCGACAGTTTCAGTACGGATGCCGAGGGTAGATTTACGAGTAGATTACCGCTCGGCGAGATTGTCGGTTTTGACGTGTACGCGCCTTGTTATTTTTTTGAAAATAAAATGTTTCGCGTCGAAAGAGTAGGGGAGTTGGAATTTGTGCTGCCGAAGGTGGAAAAGGGCGCAGTCTTTCCGATTCGTAATTTATATTTTGTCGGAAACAAAGCCGAACTGCTGCCCAAATCCGAACCGACGCTGCCCAAACTGCTGTCTTTTATGCAAAAAAACGACTGCGGAGTCGTCGAAATCGCGGGACACATTAACCAACCCAATCGCCCGCCCGTGCCGCCCGAAAGTTGGGATTTTAAACTCTCCGTGCGCCGCGCGAAGTTAGTATATGACTACCTTTTGGCAAACGGTATCGCCGCCGACCGAATGAGTTATAAAGGCTACGGCAACTCGCAAATGATTTTTCCGACGGCGCGCACCGAAGCGAAACAAGCGATGAACCGCCGCGTAGAAATACGGGTGACGGAGGATAGGCAATTTGGTGTGCAAAAAGCGGAGCGTTGAGGTTTGTTTAAGCGTTTAGTTGTTTGGGGGCTTTGCCCTGTTTAATCGTTGGGGGCGTGTGCATTGGATTACCTTGTGGTAAGGTCTTCATTCATATTTTAAATGTTTAACGAATAAAATATAGTTTCGCATTGCAGTCGGAAAATATTCAACCGGTAGCTTAAAGCGCCCGTCGCTGCTAATGCTAAACGATTAAACGCCTAAACAAACAATTGCAGTCACAGCAAGCATAATGCAATCGAATTACGTTACAGAAAAGACCGCGCCTGCCACCTAAACAGAGCGTCGCTCCTAAACCTCTAAACAGGACGCAGTCCCTAAACAAAACAGCCGAGATGAATACCGATATCGAACGCAACACCGAGCTTCTGCGCACATATTTTCCGAAGCTGAACGACCTGAAACTCATCGAAGAAATCGCCGCCTGCGCGCAGTTGTTTTCCTTCCCGGAGGGGCAGGTCATCATGAATTACGGCGACCACATTCGTATGGTACCTTTAGTCATCAGCGGGTCGATTAAAGTGATGCGCCAAGACACGGACGGCAACGAACTCTTCCTCTACTACCTGCAAGGCGGTGATGCCTGCGCGACTTCGTTTACCTGCTGCATGACTGCCAAACAAAGCTACATGAAGACCATAGCGGAAAAAGATTCGGTCATCCTCGGCTTACCGATTAAAAAAACGGACGAATGGATGAGCGAGTACCGCGTGTGGAAAAACTTCGTGATGCAGGCCTACGACGCGCGGGTTTTGGAATTGGTGCGCACTATCGACAACATCGCCTTTATGAAGACCGACGAGCGATTGTACAAATATTTACAAAAAACGGCGCAGACTTCGCAGACCAATGTCATCGAGCATACGCATCAGCACATTGCCAACGATTTGCACGCTTCGCGCGAGGCGGTGTCGCGGCTGCTGAAAAAATTGGAGAAGAAAAATCTGATTAAATTGGGTAGAAATCGCATTGAAATTTTAGACCGGTAAAGCGCACTATGTATATCCGCTCCTCTTTCGCACAGGTCAAATTATCTTACCTCGATCCGCCTTCCGAAAAAAAAATAACCTTTTTTTGGCTTTTGTGACATGTATCACAGAGTGTGAAAAAACCGCCCCATATCTTTGTTGTATAATCAGCGAATTTTCGTTGCTTTTATTCAAGAACTTCACACCCCGTCAATTATTGACCGGGTGACAACGATATTTATTTAGCCGATGTAACAGGGGACGGATGTACCGGTAAAAAAATTCGTCCCGCTTTTTTTCGCAAACAAATAAACAAAAAATATACAGTCAAAAAATTCATAACAGTCGGGTGATTTGGGGCGAATACATTTTTACAATGTGATTCGCCTCTTTTTTTTTGCAAAAATAATTGATATGATTGAATGGATAAGTCAGCCGTGGCACTGGGCGGTTTCGGGGGCGATGATTGCCTTGGTGATGTGGTTGCTGCTGTGGTTTGGCGGCGAGTTTGGCGTAAGTTCTACTTTGAAAACAATGTGTACCATCGGCGGGGCCGGCAAGCGGTATGAGTTTTTTAATTTTGATTGGAAAGCGCAAATTTGGAACTTAGTTTTTATCGGCGGCGCGGTCATCGGGGGCTTTCTCGGTGTGACGGTTTTCGGCAGTCCGGAGCCGGTACAAATTGCCGAAAGCACGCAGGAATATTTAAACTCGGTCGGCATAGACACCCCACAGACCTTAGCGGAGGGTCGGGGCTATGTGCCGCAGGAAATTTTCGCCCTCGACAACATTTTTTCGGTCGTCAATCTCATCGTTTTAGTTGTCGGCGGGGTGCTGATTGGTTTCGGCACCCGTTGGGCGGGCGGCTGTACCTCGGGTCATGCGATTAGCGGTCTTTCAAATCTCCAACTGCCCTCCCTCATCGCGGTAGTCGGATTTTTTATCGGCGGCTTGGTTATGGCTTGGGGTATTTTGCCGTTTTTGTTGACAATGTGAAATGAGGAGAGAGGGGCAAGGTGAGAGAGGCGCACGACGGTTTTTCTCCCGACTTCTCTCTCTCCTCTCCCCTGACACCTCTCTCCTAAAACAAAATTATGAAGTTCATCAAATACTTAGCCGTCGGCATCCTCTTCGGGATTGTCATGACCAAATCCGAGGCGGTCAGTTGGTTTCGGATACAGGAAATGTTTCGCTTCGAGAGTTTTCACATGTACGGCATCATCGGCACGGCGGTGGTGTTGGGGGCAATCGGCGTAGCGATTTTCAAAAAGTTCAATATCAAGTCCGTGGACGGCGGCGATTTGCGCTTACGGGATAAAACCTTCAGCGTGCCGCGCTACCTGTTCGGCGGTATCATTTTCGGCTTGGGTTGGGCGATGACGGGCGCCTGCCCGGGGCCGTTGTTTACGCTGCTCGGGCAAGGAGTTTGGAGTATTTTACTGGTCATCGTTTCTGCGGTGGCCGGTACTTATTTGTACGGTGCGGTGCGGGCTAAATTGCCGCATTAAATTATTCTCGTACTGCTTCCGACACGGCGGGGGCATCACATCGCGGCGACTACAAATTTAGGCGTACAGAAAGTTTTATTGCTTCGGAACGAACCGGTAAGTTCTGTTTATTACTGAATTCAGTCCCGGAGAAAGTTCCCCCGATTCGGGGGTTAGGGGGCTGAAGATACTCGGCACTTATCGTCTTTAGCCCCCTCCGCCCCCGAATCGGGGGAACCCTGCCGGAAGCGACTTGTACCTCCGGTGTGCTGAATTTTAGAATCATTCAATTCGGGGGTTAGGAGGTTGAAGACGAACAAATGACACGCCGCACAACTCTGCGCACCCTCTTTTGTTTCCAATGAAAAATGCAGCGAACATGAACTACTACTTCGATAAATTTATCAACGGCTACACCGGCTACGCGAATTATCTGTGGAATGACATTACGAGTCCGACTTGGGGTTCGTATTTTTATTGGCTCATTTTGGTGTCGGTGGTTTTCTTCGCTTTTGAAGTCGTCATGCCGTGGCGCAAAGGGCAAAAAGTACTTCGCAAGGACTTTTTTATGGATGCCTTTTACATGTTTTTTAATTTTTTTCTTTTTTCCCTCATCATTTACAATGCCGCTTCGGATGTCGTCGTCGATTTATTTAACAACGGCATTAAAGGTTTGACGGGCTTCAACCTGCAAGCCAATAATCCGCTCAACGGCTTTCCGTATTGGGCGGTTTTGCTCGTCGGTTTTGTGGTCAGAGACTTTGTGCAGTGGTGGATTCACCGTCTGTTGCACCGCAGCCCGACGCTGTGGGAATTTCACAAAGTACATCACTCGGTAGCGGAAATGGGCTTTGCGGCGCACCTGCGTTATCATTGGGCGGAAAATGTCGTTTATCGTTCTTTGGAATATTTGCCGCTCGCCCTGCTCGGCATCGGGCTGTATGACTTCTTCGTCATTCACATTTTTACTTTGGCGTGGGGGCATTTTAATCATTCCAATCTGACGGTCAAAGGTTGGGTGACGGGCGGCATTTTGGGCTTTTTGACGGGTATTGTTTTCGCTAACGGTCTGCTCGATATTACTTTTTTGCAGCAAATCTATGTGTCGGGAAAAATTTTGGTCATCGCGGGTACGACCGCTGCGGGCGCAATTGCTTTAGGCCCGCTGATGCACAAACTGTTCAACAGTCCGGAAATGCATATATGGCACCATGCTTATGACCTGCCCGCAGACCGACATACGGGCGTAAATTTCGGACTGACTTTAGCAATTTGGGACTACCTTTTCGGCACCGCCTATGTGCCGCATGACGGCAGAGATATCCGTCTGGGTTTTCCGGGAGTGGAGGAATTTCCGGAGGATTTTGTAAGGCAGAATGTGCATGGGTTTGGGAAGTCGTGAAGAGGATTTTTTTGACGCTGATTTCTTATGATTTTTTATGATTTACGCTGTTTCTGCTTTGACTTGGTTCGTGATTATGTTTTTTAACCCTGATCATTATGATTTTTATGATTTTGTTATGAATTTGAGTTTACTACGTAAAATTTTTTTTTGCCTTGAATGGCTGATGACGATTTGAAATCCTCCGCGTTTTTCCTCGCAAATTTATAATTTGCGCAGGTATCGAGTGCTGCTGCGGTATTCATGTAAATTACAAATTTGAGGGGGAAAATCGTTCGGCTTTACAAATGCCGATTTATCTCTCAAGACGAGTGAAACTACACAACAAAGCAACGTTTTACCCCAATCGCGCGCTCAACAATTCAACGGTTTAACAATCCAACAAAAAATGCCCGAAAACAAAAAAATCGGTCTCCACACCTTATACCAAACCGACAAAACCAAAGCCGAAAAAATCCTCCTCGGCGCATCCGCTAATCGGCGCGGTTTTCTCAAAAGCGGGGCGATTGCAGCGTTAGGAACACTTCTCGGCGCACCCGTCGTCTTCGGAAAAAACTACCCGTCGGGGCTGATACCGGCGGCTTGGGCAGACAGCGATTTGCCCTTTTCTTTGCCCGGTAAAAACGGCGGTTTGGTCATTCTCAACGACCGCCCGATAAACGCCGAAACGCCGCCGCATCTTTTGGACGATAAAATTACGCCCGCCGATTTACTTTTCGTCAGAAATAACGGCATTCCGCCGGAGGCAGGCAGCATCGACCCGCAGACTTGGACGCTGACCGTCGAGGGCGAGTCCGCTGCCCGCAGCAAGACCTACACACTTGCCGATTTGAAAAGCAAATTCAAAAATTATACTTATCAACTGACTTTGGAATGCGGCGGCAACGGTCGCAAAGAGTTCAATCCGCCCGCCAAAGGCAATCAATGGACGACGGGCGCGGTGGGCTGCCCGACGTGGACGGGTGTAAGATTGAAAGACGTACTGAACGATGTCGGCGTGAAAAATGACGCGGTTTACATCGGTTATTACGGAAAAGATACGCACCTCAGCGGCGATACGGCGAAGACCGTGATTTCGCGCGGCGTGCCGATGGTCAAAGCGATGCAGGACGAAAGTTTGCTTGCGTGGCAAATGAACGGCGCGGACATTCCCTTGCTCAACGGACATCCGCTGCGCTTGGTTTTCGGAGGTTGGCCGGCCTCTTGTTCGGGTAAATGGCTGCACAAAATTGTCATCAGAAATCGAGTCCACGACGGCTCGAAAATGACGGGGCAATCTTACCGGGTGCCCTGCACACCCGTCGCGCCCGGCACCAAAGTCCCCGACGAGGAGATGTGCATCATCGAAACCATGCCGGTCAAATCGCTCATCACTTTTCCCAAAACCGGGGCAACGATTAAACGCAGTCAAAAACTGCCGATACGCGGACATGCTTGGGCGGGCGATACGTCGATAAAAGCGGTAGATTACTCCATAGATTTCGGTGCGACGTGGCAAAAATGTAACTTGGAAGCCGCCGCAAACCTCAATGCGTGGCAGCATTTCAGCGCACAAATCACCTTCCCGCAAAGCGGCTACTATGAGGTGTGGGCGCGAGCGACGGACGCCGCCGGCACGGCACAACCGATGCTGCTGCCCGGTTGGAATCCGCGCGGCTATCTCAACAATGCCTGTCACCGCATCGCCGTCAAAGTTCAGTAATATGGAAGAGAAAAATACGGAAAAATACTTCGCCGCCAATCAATCTTACCTGTTCGGTTTTTTGGTAAATTTGACTTTGCTCGTCTGCATTGCCTTGTTGCTGTACGGCGTTTTCGGTGAGAGTATGCGGGGCATTTTTGCGCAACCGCAGCCCGTACCCGAGGTCGTGCAAAAGCAAAACCGCAAACAACGCGCCGTTGCCGCCGTCGATGATTTTGACCGGGTAGAAAACGGTATTCATGTACCAACGGGCTTGGTTTTCGCGGAGGGTTTTGACGTGGTGCGCGGCACTTGCACGGCTTGTCATTCCGCGAAGTTAGTGACCCAAAATCGAGCGACGCGTGCGGGTTGGAAGGGCATGATTCGTTGGATGCAAAAAACGCAGGGCTTGTGGAATTTAGGCAAAAACGAACCGATTATTCTCGATTATTTGGCGAAGCATTACGCGCCGACGGAGGCGGTGCGCCGCCCGGGTTTGGATGTAGCGGCAATCGAGTGGTACGTTTTGGATTTGGCGGAGGAGGCGGTTGTACAAAAACAGAAGTAATCCGTGAGCAGGAAAAAATTACTGTAAAGTATCGAGTCGCGCCTCCAAGTATTCGTATTCAACGTAGCCGTTAGAGAGTAAAGACGCTTTTTCGTCTTTTATGACTACCAGAGTCGGAAAGCCGGAAATGCCGTAATTTTTGGTCAAACTGATGTCTTGCAGCGCGGCATTTTGGTATTTGGGGTCGGATAAATCTTTGACAAATTGCGTACCGTCCAGACCGATTTTTTCCGCATAGCGACCGTAGTCCTGCAAGTGCTCGGGGTGCATACCGTCCACATAAACGGCGCGGTGCAGCATCGAACCGAGCTCAAAAGCCCGATCCGGCATTTTTTCTTTAACAATCGACAAAGCGACGGCCGGCGGGAAAGAGTTCATAATCATGTTGCCTTCTTCCAAAGGTCCGTTGATAAAATCTTCGCCGAATTTTACGCCGCAGCGTTCTTCCACCGTTTTGTAGGCTCCCGCTTTGATGTAGGGCGCGACCTCTCCGATAGGACCGACGCCGCTTTCGAGTTTGAGACCGCCGCTGACAATTTCAAAGTCGAATTTGTCACCGTAATTTTGGCGTATTTCAGTCATGACGGGACTAAAGCCGTAGCACCAACCGCAAAGCGCGTCGTAGAAGTAGAGAATTTTTGTTTTGTTTTCCTGCATCGGATTTTTTAAAGTATTAGAAACGGTGACAAATAACAATAAAACGAGGATGATTGGTAAAATAAGTTTTCCGTAGTCTTTCATTGCATTATTTTATTTCACAAAATTACCTTAAATTTGCTGTTCATTTTGCGCTACTATACTTGAGTATAGCGTTCACTACATTTTCGATTATCATGCGACCTGCCATCAAGAAAGACGAAAAAGAATGTAAAGTTTACCTGCGCCCCGTGCGCGATGTCATTGACCTCATCGGCGGCAAATGGCGGCTGCCGATATTGGTGGCTTTGAGTTTCGGCGATAAAAAATTTACGGAATTGGAACGCGCCCTGCCCGGTATTTCACCGCGCATGCTATCGAAAGAATTAAAGGATTTGGAACTGAATCTTTTGGTGAGCAAAAAGGCGGAAGAAATCGGTGCCGAACCGACTGCCTATCATCTGACGGATTACGGTAAAAGTTTGGACGCCGTCATTCAAAGTATGCGTACTTGGGGAACAAAACACCGTGCGCACGTGATGCGGTAAGGTTGTTTTTTAATCCGCCCCCGCCCACTTTTTAAACGCCTTCACCCGCGTGCGACTGACGATAACCGCTTCCGTAAAAGCGGGTTTTAAATCCAACTTTAAGCGGTGATTAAAGTAAGCGTGAATTTTTTCAATGCCGTCGATGCCGATGATTTGCTTGCGATTGATGCGAAAAAAATCGGCGGGGTCGAGTTGCTGTGCAAGGCGGTCGAGCGACTGTTCGAGCAGAAACCGCTTGCCGGATTTTTGCATCAGGAAAGTCAAGCCGTCTTCGGAGTAGAAGTAAGCCGCATTTGCCGTGTCGATGCGCACGTATTCCTGTCCGCTTTTCACCAAAAATCTTGTTTTATAATCGGGCTGCGGGGCGCGTACCGCTTGCAGTAATTGCTGCCAATCGGGCGCGGCGGTTTGAGATTGATGCAGCCGTTTGAATTTGTCGATTGCTGCGGCGAGTTCGTTTTTATCGACGGGTTTGAGTAGGTAGTCGATGCTGTTGACTTTGAAGGCTTTGAGCGTATATTCGTCAAATGCGGTCGAAAAAATGACGGGTGCGGTGACTTCCGTTTGCGCGAAAATATCGAAGCTGATGCCGTCCGCCAATTGAATATCCATAAAAATCAAATCGGGCTGCGGGTGTGCGTCGAGGTAGGCAACTGAGCCGGCAATACTATCACATACGGCGAGAATATTGCCTTCGGGCAGGCATTCGGCGAGCAGAGTTTGCAGGCGTTTGGCGGCGTAAGTTTCGTCTTCGATGAGGAGGATTTGCATGAGGATTGTTTAGACCTTGAGAGGCGAGCAGGATTAGAGGATTTTACCGGTCATTGACTAAAAATGAAGCAAAGGGTTAACGAGGAGTTATTTATTTACCCGGTGTCCAAGAATAATAATCTATCCATTCTGATAGTCTTTGTACGAGCAGATGAACTTTTGTACTCGGATTGGCATCGATTGGAGCGTTTTCGCCATGGTATTCGAGCAGTTTTTCGGCTTTTGCGGCGGCGGCGTTTCCGTCTCCTGCATTAAGGACTATTTCAATTGTTCGCTCATTGGGTTTGTAGTGGTCATATTCGTAGCTCTCGTATCCGGGTATTTTTTGAAAAATTTCTTTCAACGCTTGATAGATTTCTGCTCTTGTCAGCGGAGTTTTTTCATCGACATCAGTAAAATGCAGCAAAAACCACAATTCAAAAACTTCATTGCTGTACGCTGTTTCAAAACGGTTTTTAGCAGCGATACTAAAAGCATCCGCAAAATTTTGGCGCGTGGTTGCGTTTTTGTCGGCATCGTCTTTATCAAATACGACCCAAATTTCATCTACTTCTTTTTTTGCCTTTCGCGCTAAAATTTCTTTTTCTTTGACGGCAAACTCTACGACTCTTTTTGGGTCTCGCCCGGCACCTACGGTTTCGAGATATAGAGTTTCGGGGGGAATTCGTCTTTTGTAAGTGCCGAAGTATGCAGGCTCCGTCTGCTCATCTTCACAAACTATCAAAAAAAGATATTCGTATTTTCTGAATCTGACCGGTCTTTCTTTTTCCTCCTCCTCCGCCTTGCTTTTTATTTTACCTCTTTTCGCCATTAGGAATTAGTTTTAGTGAATGAAAATCCGAGAGAACCGGTACAGCACCATATCTGCCTTCAATGTATCTTTTTTCTTTGTCCGTATCCGGTCTTTCTTTCGAGTCATCAAGATAAACAAAGTCAGAAAGAGAGTAAATTTCGGTAGCTTCTCGGGTATTTTTTTCGCAAAAATAAATTTGGTCTCTGCGCAATTCGGAATACGTCAATAAATTCGTGTTGTGAGTAGCGAATATAAGTTGTGCATTATTAGGATTGGTCTGCTTATCCAAAAAAAGATTAATCGTTTCAAGCGTCATAATCGGATGTAATTTGGCTTCAATTTCATCGATTATCAATACCCCGCCGTTGGTCAATGTCCATAGGACGGGACCGCTTAATTGAAAAGCTTTATTTGTACCTGCCGATTCTCGTTCCGCAAATTTCCATGATAAAAGTTCATCCGTTACCGCGCCCTCCTGCGAAAAAAATGTATGTTTGGCAATAATGTCGAAACTTTTCGCTCCGCTCAACTGCTTAGTTAGTTGACTTTTCATACCATCACTTAAACTATCAGGTAATTCGGAAGTATCAAAATTTTTAGTAATCACATCTACATCAGCCAAACCTAAATCGAGTTTACTCATATAGGTGCGTATTTTTTCTCTGTAATCGGCATCTTCCCACATGTGTACGGTACCTATGGTTTCGATATTCAAACCGTCAATCATTTGAAACTTTCTAAACCATTGAAATATAGTTTTCGCCTCTTTAATATTAAAATTATCACACATAGAGAGAAACAAAGCATTAGGTCGAGTGGACTCTATGGCAGCGTCGATTACTCTTGTATTGCCTTTCAATGCAGAAGAAGTATCGATGATTTCGTCTTCTCGTAAAAACACATTAACCTCCCGTCCGGCAGTTTTTCGGTACAGCCATTCGGAGGTTACTCTGTCTTGATGATACTCAAGTCCGTATCTGTATCTTACCTCGTCGATGATAAAGGTAATTTCAAAGTATGTAGGTCGTTTTTGCCAACCTTCTTGTAGTAAGAACGGATCGTAAGGCAATTTTGTAGTAGAAGATGATGCACCGGACAGATTGATGAGTTTATCCAACAAACTCATAGAAAGCAGCAGATTACTTTTTCCGCTTGCATTGGCACCGTAGAGTGCAATCGCATTTAACGCTTTGTGCTTTCCGTTGAGCATTATATTGCTTGTAAAGTCGCTTTTGCGCTTATCAGGTATCAAACTCAATATTTGCTCTTTAGCAATGGAGCGATAGTTCGCTACTTTAAATTCTATCAACATGGCTGTTTTGTTTATTTTTTTACAAAAATACACAAGTTCGTCGGTAATCTACGGAAAATTAAAATTTATTTCAACAACGGCAACTCCACCAAAAACTCCCCTTCCGTTTCCCGCACTTTCACCTCCTTTTTTCCCAATAATTCATACCGTGCTTTAATATTTGCCAAACCCACTTTAGTCGAGTTAAACTGCTGTTTTTTCAACTGCAAATTATTGCGCACAATCAAAAAATTATCTTGCACGGAAATGCGAATGTGCAAAGGATGCGCGGCGGAAACGACGTTATGCTTGACGGCATTTTCCATGAGCATTTGCAACGAAAGCGGCAGTATCAAGTCTTCTGCGTACGCGGCGGGAACGTCACGGTCGATGATGATTTTATCGCCGAAACGAATTTTCAACAAGTAAACGTAAGCGTCTAAAGCCCGTAATTCTGCGCGCAGCGGTATCAGCTTTTCATTGCCTACGGCTAAAATGTGGCGGTAGGTTTGCGAGAGTTTTTCGACAAATCGGATGGCGGATTTCGGGTCTTCGGGTATCAGACTCGTCAGGGTGTTGAGACTGTTGAAAAGGAAATGCGGGTTGACTTGATTTTTGAGGGTGTCGAGTTGAGATTGTAGGTTGATGCGTTGCAATTTTTCGCGCGCGATTTCGGCTTCTTTGTACTTTTGAAAGAGGTAGATGATTTCATAAATACTCATCGTCAGCAGCGTCAGAAAAGCACTTGCCAATAAAGCCTGTACGCCCGTCGGCTCGTCGATGCGCGCGGGATTGTAGTCGGTAAAAACGTTTTGCATCAGGAAAATAATCACCGTTTGTACCACAGCGATGATGATTGCCGCGTAAATCACCTGCCAAAAAAGTCGCTTGCCGAGGTCTGACGCCGCCGGGTATTTGCGACGCATCCGCATAATAATTTCCACGCCCGAGAAGTAATAAATCGCCGTCATTATCGTCGAAATGAAGGCGTTCGGGAAATACTCCGCCGGCAGCTTTATCGGTTTGTTGCCGAAAAACATGACGGGGGTCAGCATCCCGAGGAGGAGGATGAAGACGGGAGCGAATTTTAGGTCGTTGAAACCGAGTATTTGTTTTCTGTTCAATGCTTAGTTGGTGGTTGGTGGTTGGTGGGAGGTTTTCTGATTTTGCTCGGTGTTTTGGTGAAAATGATTCTATGAATTTTCTTGTAAAGATAGTTCGCTTTTTTCTTCCCCGGCACTTACGTGCCGGGCTGAAGTGATTCGTGCCGTTGGCACTTGGGGATTAGTGGTTAATAGTATCTTCCGGGAAAGATTTATCACCCTATTCATCCACAAAAGTAAAGCGAAAACCGTCCGTCAACCAACAACCACCAACCATCCGCGACTGAAGTCGGGATTTCGCTGTCGCTCAACCAACCAATCAGAATTCTAAGCGGTACAAGAAATCCGGGAAGAAGCCGATTTGATATGTCTCGTTCACTTCATTCGTTTGGCGATTATAAGCGCGGCGGAAAACGTTGTCGCGGTTTGTCAGATTTTGCAGGTCAATCGACCACTGTTGGGCGAGTTTGCGTTTTTTGCTGTTGATTTTAATGCCGAATTTTACGTCCCAACGGAAATAATCGGAATAGCGGCGGCTGAAGGCTTCGTCGGTTTTGAGGACTTGCGTCTCGGCGAGGCGCGAAATTTCCAAATCTACGGGTGTGTAGTAGCGACCGCCCGCCGTCGTGAGTTTGGTATCGGCGTGGAGGGTGACTCTGCCGCTGTTGCCGAAGTCCCATTCTTTGCCGGCTAAGAGGTTGACGACGTAGCCGTTGTTGAAGGCCGTATTGCGCTCGATGCCGTCGCTGCCGGTGTATTTGGAGTCGAAGAGAGAGGCGGTCAGCAAACCGTAAAAGCCGTCGGAAAAGAACTTTTCTACGGTGAGTTCTACGCCGGTGTTGTAGCCCGTACCGGTATTGGCGAGATTGGTTTTACCGTCGGGAAAGCCGAAATCAGCACCCACATTTAAAGAAGAAAACGAAGAGGGCAGCGAGTCCACGGGGACGTTGCTGATGGCTTGGTAGTAGGTTTCGACTTTGGCGCGCCACGCGGAGGCAAATTTGTAATCATAGCCCAAGACGAATTGATTGCTGCGCGTAAATTCTAAGTCTTGATTGGGCAGCGTAATTGTACCGTCGGGCAGTTGTTTTTCGGCTAAAAGAATTGGTATCGGCAGGTTTTGGCTGTGCAGTCCGTAGCCTAAGTTTATCATCTGATTTTCGGCAACGGCGTAGTTTAAAGCCAAACGCGGCTCGACGGCGAAGTCTTCGTTGAGCGACAAATACTGCCCGTGAACGCCCGCGTTGAGGGTCAGTTTTTTGGTCAATCGGTAGCGAATTTGGGCGAAGGGCTGCGCGATGTAAGCATTGTCTTCAAAGCGGTACACAGTGATGAGGTCGTTAATACCGTCGCCGTCCGGGTCGGGGCCGAAGTTGTTAGACTCTTGGTCGAGGTCGAAGAAGAAATTTTCTAAGACCAAACCCGTGCGCAGGGTCAGGCGGGCGTTAAATTTTCGGTTGTAATAAGAGGACAGCGAAATGCGATTTTCGGCATCGTCGCCGTTGTTGGTGCGCACTTTAAATTCATCCGTTTCGTCTAAATTATAGTAGCGGTCGAGGGTAAAAGTATTGCCCGCGTGCGCGGCGGAAAGCACGGTGCGCAGGTAAGAATCATTTTTGAAAAGCAAATTATGCCGCAGACCGACTACACCGAATTGCGAGGTCGCTAACAAATCTTCGTCCTTCGCCGAAAACAAATCGCCCTCGTCGATGCTGTCGTGCAAAAAGTCGATGTCGCTCGTGCCGCCGATGCCGAAAAGGGAAAATTTACCCGCCTTACCGTTACCGAAATCCAACTTGAAAGACACATCGCGGTAATTAGGCACGGCAGTCGTACCGCCCGCACCGATGCCGAACAAACCCGTAAAAGCATAGCGACCGGCGACCAAATACGAGCTGTTTTTCTTCCGCGAAAGCGGCCCTTCCGCCAAGGCTTCCAAACCCGAAAACGCACCCGTTTGCAGCATATATTCGTGTGTGTCTTTATTGCCGCTGCGGAAACCGAGGTCAAAAACACCCGCCAAAGCATTGCCGTATTCGGCGGGAAAAGCGGAGGTCAAAAAATCGGAATTACTCAACAAATTAGGATTGAGTGCGCTGACGGGGCCGCCCGTCGTGCCGAAGGTAGCAAAGTGATTGGGCGAAGGAATGGGTACGCCTTCGAGTCGCCACAGCACCCCGGTGGGCGAGTTACCGCGTATCACAATGTCGTTGCGGCTGTCGTTAGCGGTGGCTACGCCCGCGAAATTGCTCGCCAAACGCGCCACATCGCTGCGACCGCCCGAGTAGCGACCAACCTCTTCAACCGAAAAGGTGCGCGCCGAGACGGTCGCCATTTCGTTTTGCGCCCGGTCTTTATCGACTTCGGCGGTGACGACGACCTCGCCGAGAGTCTCGAAGGCTTCTTCCAAACCGACGTTCAAAATGACTTCCTTTCCCGCAGTCAGCACGACATTGGGCAGGGTGACGGACTCGTAGCCGAGGTAGCTGATGCGAAAGGCGCGGCGTCCGACGGCGATATTTTCTAATCTAAAAGTGCCGTCGATGTCGGTGACGGTGCCTACACTTTCTTCTTCGCCGACGAGTTCGACGGCAGCACCGATGAGCGGCATTTCGGACTGTTTGTCAACGATGCGCCCTTTGACGGTCTGGGTAGCGGACTGTGCGACGAGGCTGCCGGCTGTGCATAAAAAGCAGAAAAAGGTAAAGAGTGAGATTTTCATTTTTCATTGTTTTGTCGGTTATGAATACAGGGCAAAACTATGAAGAGAACGGGGAGAAGGAAAGGTTTTTTTGACGGAGCGTCGTATTTAGGGGGTGAGGTGTTTTTTTCGCTGATTTTTAATGACTCATTGTTTCGTATCAGGGTCAAACGAGTTTCAATTCCGAAAGCAAACGTAAAGTAAAGCGGATGCGAGCAGAAAGGCTAAAGAACGTTATTTCAACCTTTGCAAATCAATAATGAGAGAGTAAAAAAAGACAATTAAACTATGCAATTTTGACTTTTATGCTTATATTGCACATTAAAATATGCAAATATGTTATTCACTGCCTTTAAAATCAAAGACATAAAAACCGACATCGGAGAAACCGTCCGTATTCTGCGCAAGAACGCCGGATTGACCCAACAGGATTTGGCAGACAAATTAGCTTTGTCCCGAATTACGGTGCAAAATTTGGAAGCCGGCAAAAACTTTACTATCGACACCTTATTGAAGGTGCTGCAACATTTCGGTTTGTTGCAAAATTTAAAATCCGAAATCGCTCGCGTTAAAGAAGACGCGGAAGATGCAAAATCTCTTTTTTGATATGGCGGTAAACAGGCTCATCTTACTTAACCCCCGCCGCTCATTTTCAACAAGGATTGAATCAATAAATGCACTTTTGTACAAGGATTATGACGCGCGAAACTGCGGTCGTCATACAATACCTCTAATTTTTCCGCGTTAGCAACCGCCGCTGCCTGACTGCCGTAGCGTTTTAGCAAAGCGTACATTCCCGTCGAGTTTTTTTCGTATCTGAATGCCTCGTTACCGGAGGCTTCTCGCATTGCAACTTCTAACTTTTCCTGATAACTGTGTCGAGAAACAGCGGTATTGAAATAATGAAAGTGAAGTAAATACCACAACTCAAAGGCTTCATTCGTCCATGCGCAGTTGATTTTCGGCTGCGAATTTTCCCCTTTGTTAACGGCATTGTTAAAATTTCTGTCCGGGAAACTGTCTTTGTCGAATACCGCCCACACCTCGTCAATGGCTCGCAGATAATTTTTTTCATAGCGGTCACGTAATTTCACGGACTCGTCGATGACAGAGATTGTATTTTTTCCCGTACCGTCGATGTCTATATTCACGAGTTCTAACACTCCTTTCGGCAGGTCTGCTTTGAATGCGTTAAAATAATTCGGCTCGGTCTTTTCGCCTTCGCATACGATGAGATAAAAGCGACGTTTGGCTTTGATTTCTACCGCTCGTTTTCGCTCTTTACGGGCGCGCCTTTTTAAAACAGCATTATCGATTTTTATTCTTCTTGCCATATTACAAAAGTTCCGAAAAATTACCCGTAAACGGAATTGCGCCGTATCTGCCGGCAATGTAATCCTTTTCAAAAGAACGGTCTTTCCTTACTTTTGCCTTCGAGCCCTCCTCTCTGTATTCGATGAGAGAATACAAATCGGTCGCTTCCGTATTGTCTTTTTCAAGAAAATAAATTTGGTCTCTTCTGAAGCCGCCGTAGGTCAAAAGATTGGTATCGTGTGTGGCAAAAATAAGCTGTGCCCGATGTGTATTATACTCCGAAGAATTGAATAATTTAGTCACCGCTGCCGTGAGCAGCGGGTGCAGTTTAGCATCCAATTCATCGACTACCAAAATACCGCCGCCCGTCAACGTTTCAAATATCGGACCTGCAAGGTCGATGATTTTATTTGTACCCGAAGATTCCTGCTCTCTCAGGTCAAATTCCTGCGTACCCACTGCATTTCCTTCCGCATCAAATTTTTTGTGTACGGTCATAATTCGAACGTCCGCATTTTCGTCCGGCTCTTGCGCCATATAGCCGGCACTACCCGTTGTCATCAAAAACTCTTGCTTCTTGACTTTCAACCGCTCAAAACCCAAGTCCAAATCCGAGAAAAAACGCAGCATTTTTTCCTTAGTCTCTTCTCTTTCCAACAGCGAAAAAGTTTTGTTGCGGTAGTTATCATGACTCAAGCCGGACACCGTCACCCACCGGTTAAACCACTTGACGATTGCCCCCGCCGTTTGTCCGTTAAACAAATCGACCACCGACAAAAACAGAGCATTGTCGCGAGTACGATCTTCCAGTCCTTTGCCCTCCGAAAATGCCTCCGTCACACCGATACCGTCATTTTCTCTGATAAACAGCGGCATCTCTTTCCCCGTCGTCTGCGAGAAAAGCCACTCGGCGTGCACGATTTTCGCATCGACTTCAAAGCCGTATCGATAGCGCGCATTATCCGTAAAAAAAACGACTTCAAAAAAGGAAGGACGGTTTTCGGTTTCCGTACTCAGTCGAAAAGGCACGACCGGCAATTTAGCAGCGGAGGATTTTTCCCCCGATGTCAGTACCAACAGGCGCATCATCGACATAGCTTTGATAAGATTGGATTTTCCGCTCGAATTGGCACCGTACAGCACCGCTGTCCGCAGCAGATTCTGCGCACCACAGGCGAATACGGAATCCGGATGTTCCGTAATACCGGTTGCTTCTAAGGAAAGGGTTCGCGGTTCTTTAAACGACAAGAAGTTGCCTACCGAAAATTCGACTATCATACGCGTTGCTTTTTGTATTTACATGAATACAAAACAAAGGTATGTATTTTGTGAGAGATTTTCTCACTAATTACTTTTGATTTTATAATTTTAACAAAATACTGCGTTTAAAATTTGAATTTTTTGTATTTATGTATTATCAGGCGGGATGGTGTTCTTGACAAAAAATATCCACTAAAAGAAATAAATCTCAAATTGAAATCCTGTCTCTGCCTAAGACGCGTTTTCCCGTGTTTCTGCGAAAAGAAGCGACCTAAGAATGCTGACAGCATAAAGCTCTTCAACCCCGCCGGTCTCTCAAGATAGATGAGTGCCGGAAAGGTTAAAACGACTCTAAAAAAATCCTACCTTTCCCCCCCGATCAACTCGATAAAACCGCTCAACAAAATTTCCGTATCGCCCTCGTCTGTCACCCGCTGCTCAAAAACGCGGCAGGTGTAATAGTACGTTCCCGTTGCCAAAGCGTCGCCGTTTGCGCTCGTGCCGTCCCAGTCGATATTCGGGTCGGTAGTCGAAAAGACCTGCTGCCCCCAGCGGTTAAAAATGCTTAACTCGATGCGGTCGATGAAGCAAAAAGGGTAGGGGTGAAAAATGTCGTTTTGACCGTCGCCGTTGGGTGTAAAAGCGTTGGGCAGTTCGTAAACGGGACAGTTATCGACACACACGACGTTGCTGAACAGACTTTCGTTGAAAAAACTATCGACCGCCGTCACCGCATAACAGCCCGCCAAACCCCGGTCGGGATTGTGCGTGAAAAGCGTATCGCTGATGTCGTCCGTAGAGTGAATGAGCGAAAATTCCGCCCCCTGGCGGTCGGCATAATAGACATTGTAGGCGATTACGTCGTCGGTATCTTCGCAAAAGAAATTCGGGTTTGTCCAAGTCAAATCATTGACCAATTCCGCATCCGTGCAGTCCTCCTGCGTGTCGCAAATATTGCTGACAATCAGCGTCGGCGGACAGGGCGGCACCGTATCAATCGGCGTACCGCAGGCGCGCTGCGACTTATTAACCAACGGACTCGGAATGCCCTCGATGCTGTACGCGCCGTAAGACTCGACGTAATAACAATATTCTCGCCCGTTGACCAAAGGCGCATCGACGTAGCTCTCGGTATCGACGGTGTCTATCGGATTGAAATTCCCGCTTGCGTCTTGTTTGAATACGATGTACTCAAAGTTTTCCCAAGGCGTGTCGAAAGCCCAACTCAACTCATTCCGTTCGTCCGCACCGCTGACCGTCAAAAAGACCGAAGAGGCTTTGTTTGCGGTGCGTATCGGCTCGTCGTTGCCGCTCACGTAAAACTCGATGCGGTAAGTATAAGCCCTTTCCAAAGTATTCAAACCCGTATCGGTGAATGTCGTGTCGGTCAGTGCAAAAAAGTTATCCGCCGTAAAAGTACCGCCCGGCACGAGGCTGAAATTTTCCGTGCCGATGCCTTCCGAGCGCAGCACCTCGTAGCGGTAAGGGCCGGGGTTTAGTATCGTGTCCAGTTCTTCGGCAATCGGAGCAATCCACTTCACAAAAATTTCTCCGTCATTCGTACCCGTCACCGTCACATCGACATTGGTGAGCAGCGGAACGTCTTGTTTGAGTTGCACGCAGACCTCATCGGAGGGCAAACTTTCGACGAGGTTAAAGGGATTTCCGTTATCGGTAAAGCGGGCGAATTTGGCTAAAATCCGGTAGCAATATGTCTTGCCTCTATCGACTTCCGTATCCAAAAAGAAGTACCTGCCGTCCCTGATTTCGTTCGTCAATCCCGTGAGTTGCGTGTAGCCGCGCCCCGCCAAGCCCGTGCGGCAAGAGTCGAAAGGAAACGGGTTGCTGTTTTCTCTGCGCCACACCGAGAAGCCGTAGAAGTAATCATTTGCTGCATCTTCGCAAACGTAAGGATTGTCCCAGTACAGTTCGATTTCGCCGGGTACGGCAATGGCTTCCGGATTTTCGGGCGGCGGGCCGACGACGGTCACGCGCACGATTTTCAGCGTGGAAAGCCCCGTCGTGTCTAAAAAATTATCCGTTGCGCGAAAGATGATTTCGTAGGGCTGCGAGGCGATATGCTCACAGGTCGTCTGCCACCTAAAAGTTTTATTGACAATCGGCGTTTCAAAGAAAGTCGCGTCTTCAAATTCGGCGGGGCTAACGGGTACGTTAAACGGGCCGCCGCGCGCAATTAATTTCACACCCTGCCCCGCGTCGGGGTCGTCGGCGGCTACGTTAAATTCAAGCAAATCGCCCGCTATCACACAAATTTCGTCGATACTTTCCACCGTCGGCGGGTTATTGTCTTCGCAGTCGTTGATAGTCACCTGCATATCGCGCACCATAGTATCGAGCGGTATGCCGCCCCGCCACGAGATGATGATAAAAGCCATATTGTACTCTCCGGCAAAAAGCGGCGAGTTCCAAGTCAGCGTACCGGTCACCGGGTCGATGCTGAAAGTGCCGTTGCTGACGCCGTTGGGTTCGTTGGGAAAATTATAATTGGGTACGGTGGTGTTCACGTCCGCTAAAGGCGTAATAAGTTCGTAAGAAAGACTGTCGCCGTCGGGGTCGTAAGCACCCGGATTGTGCTCGAATATTTGATTCAAACAACCTACATCCACGGGTTCATAATCCAAAATCGGGCTGCTGTTGAGACCGTTAAACTGACAATCGAGCAGCGTATGCGTCGTCTGAATGTGAAACTGCACTTGGTCTGAGTTAGGCCAATTGACGTTCTGAATACCGCCGTTACGGTTGGGGTCGGTCATGGAAATGGTGTAGCTGCCCGGTCCGGGGTAAGTGTGCGTACCGATGTACTCGTTGCGCTTGATGTCGTTTTCGAGAATTTGACCGTTATTGCCGGGGCCGTTGTTGCGAAAAAGTGTCTCGCAGTTATTTCCTTCACCCCAACAGATAACGAGCGAGTCGCGGTCGGCTTGCGTGCTGCTCGCTTTGGTGTAGGTGATGATAGTCGCCCGCAGGGTGTAGTCATCGCAGGGTTCGAGTTGCTCGACGACGATTTCGCCGGCGCGGTTATGGGTTGCGTTTGCATTTTGAGCAAGGCAAAAACAGCAGAGGAGAAGAACGGAAAGGCGTAGGATATTTTTCATGCACTTGTATTTTTGACCTCGCAAAAAAGAAGAAGCAGAGGACATTACACAAAATAACGAGAAAAGACCGAAAGTAGTTTGAGCCGTGCGCTTAATAATGTCGGCTGTTGACGGATTGACAAAAAAAGAGAGCCGAATGACGCGCATTCGACTCTCTTTTTTTGTTTATTCGGTTATTTATTTATTCGGTTATTTGATGTGGTTATTTGTCCGAATAAACAAATAAACGCCTAAACAAATCAACCTTCGTTTAGTCTGCTTTCACAAACTTCACCTGCGCCAAACGCGCTCCGTTTTCCGCCGTTAATACGGCAAAGTAAAGACCCGGCGTAAAATCGCTCGTATCGACAGACAAGTTTTGTGTGTCGGACCGGATAACGTTTTGCTGTATTCTTTGACCGGACTGTGCGTGGTAAAAAGTCAGAACTGCTGCGGACTGCGGCAGTTCCGACAAACGTACTGTCATCAAATCAAAAACGGGGTTCGGAGAAACGGCAACGAGGCTGTTGTCGATAATCTCCGCCTTTACGATTTGCGAATAATCTTCGGTACCGTCGCGGTCTGTTTGACGCAGACGGTAATAGTTAACACCGGCCGTCGGATTGCGGTGAATTGCCGTGTAGTTCTTGGCGGCGTCGCGGTCGAAGCCGTCGCCTTTTACGGTCGTAAATTCGGTGTAGTCGATACCGTCCGTGCTGACCTCTACGGAGAAGTAGTCGTGGTTGATTTCCGACTCGGTAGTCCAGTCGAGGACGACGCTTTGACCTTTTGTTTCGGCGGTAAAGCGGCTTAATTCTACGGGCAATGCGCCGATTTCAATAACAATAATATTACTTTCCGCCGAATATTCGGTGCATTCTTCTTCGATACGTGCACAACGGATAAAATACGTTGTTTCGGTCACCGAGCCGGGTTGATAATTTGCCGAAATTGCACTCGGAATCGGTGTCCAGTTGGTACTGCTGAAAGCCCCGCCGATGGTACTGCTCATCCAGAGGTACTCGACGTCGCCCGTGCCGCCGGTCGCGGGGGCTACGCTTATCAGTTCGGAGGGAACGGAGCCGGCTGCTATGGTTTGGTTAGCAGAGATGCTGCCGCCGTTTGTCACGTTATCGCATCCGGTTTGCGCCTGTGTCTGTAGCGAATAGAGGAAAAAGAACGCAACCGCTGCGGACTTCAGGAGGAAAAAAGGGTAAAGCTTTTTGATTTTCATAGCTTCTGATTTTTTGATTTGTAATTGACAGATTTGATGCAGAGACTCGAATAACAATCGAGTCGAAAGTTTTTCTTCCTTGCAGAATTAAGCGGAAGAAAATGCGGGGAGAGATTTTGTGAAAGCAGGTAATCGAAACGTGCAGGCGCAGGGGAGAGGTACACCTTTGAAGTGTACGGCGACAGCAGCGACCTAAATCGCAGGACAGCCTGTTTTAAGTTGTTAAGTTTTTACGGTAGGAAAGCGGTAAACCCGTAGGTTTTAATAGTTGATGAGACAAAGATAGAGGAGATTTTAAAGTTTTTTCGGAAAAAATGCTATGTAAAAATATAACAATACGAAGGATGAGTGTGTAGTATATAATAATTTTGTGAAGTGTATTTCGATATCTAACAGCGATTTATTTTTTGTATTAAAATTATATTTATACTTTATTGAATTTTACTCTGTCACATAAATTGCGTTTTATTGCTTGTTTTATCGAAAAATTGATAATCAAATTTCCGATTCGATTATTTTGTGATTTGTGACAAGATAAAATATCGGGTATAGCTACTTACTTTTTGGTATCGGCTTCATTCCCTAATAAACCGAAGCGGGGGCCCGCAATACCGAAAAATTCGATTTCTTTGTTCCTCCGTTTTTATCAATCCTGTAAAAAGCTGTCATGAAAAAAGGAAAACTGTACTTGCTCCCTTGCCCCTTAGGCGAAAATGCCCTGCATACCGTGCCGCCCTACGCCGTAGAAATTATGCACCGCTTGGATTATTTCATCTGCGAAAGACCGAAGACCGCACGGCATTTTATCAAAGCCACGGGCATCGAAAGACCGCTGCCCGAGATTACTTGGTACGAATTGGGCAAACGCATTGACAAAAAACAAAAGCAAAACTACTTGAACGTTGCCGAGCGGGGGCACGACATCGGATTGCTGTCGGAGGCGGGCTGCCCCGGCGTAGCCGACCCGGGCGCGGAAGTAGTCACCCTTGCCCACGAGCGCGGTATCGAGGTTGTACCGATAGTCGGCCCTTCCTCTATTCTTTTGGCAGTCATGGCAAGCGGTATGAACGGACAAAATTTTGCCTTTAACGGCTACTTGGGCGTGAAAAAGCCGGACTTAGTGCGCGATTTAAAGCGATTGGAGCAGGACGCCAAAAAGCGCAAACAAACCCAAATTTTTATCGAAACACCGTACCGCAATAACGCGTTGGTCGAAACGGCAATACAAACCCTCGCGGCAAACACGCGTTTCGGCGTAGCGGTAGATTTGACTTTAAACACGGAAAAAATAATCGTGAAGCAAGCGGGAGATTGGAAAAAAGACAAGCTGCCCGATTTGCACAAACGACCCGCGATATTTATGATAGGGTAGAGACGGCGGACGGTTTTTTTGACGGTGGACGGTTTTACGGTGGACGGTGGACGGGAGTCTGTGAAAAAACTCCTTTTTTCGTGAAAAAAATCGTTAAATTTATTACGTTTCAGGCGGAATAATTTAGGTTTTTTCACACTCTGACGGCGGTCGGCGGTCGGCGGTCGCAATCTCTCAACCCCTCAACCTCTCAACCCCCAACCTCTTCGCCTCCCGACTCTCAACAAAAAAATCCCCGCACTCGGAGAGTACGGGGATTTTTTATATCCGTATTTTCAAGCCTAAGGCTCGAAATCGGTCGGCTTAGTAATTGACGCCCAAAGACTGCAAAGTCTTCAAGTCAAGGCTGCCGATCGGCAAACCGTTGTCTTTTTGGTACTTCGTCAAAGCTGCACGCGTACGTGCACCCATTACGTTGTCAATCGGACCCGGATCGTAACCGCGGTCACGCAAAGCAGCTTGAATCTGACGTACAGTCGCGCTGTTTACTTTGCTTTCGCACAGTACTTCTTTCCACTCCGTGAAACCGCCTTGCTTTACCAAGTTACGCTTAGTAACGGTTTGGTACTCCGCAGGAACGGTGATGGTACGTGTAGAAGCCGGTGACTTAACTACTTTCTTAGAAACAGTTGCGTACTCGGCAGGAATTGCTTCCTCACGCACAGACGCAGGCGTTTTTACCACACGACGGGTAACGGTTTTGTACTCCGCAGGAATGATTTCCTCACGTGTAGAAGCCGGAGTTTTTACAACGCGCTTCGTTACGGTTTTGTATTCCGCAGGAATAATTTCCTCGCGGAAAGTAGCCGGAGTTTTTACAACTTGCTTCGTTACGGTTTTGTACTCCGCAGGAATAACTTCGGTACGCTGAGTAGCCGGAGTTTTTACCACACGACGAGTGCGTGTTCCCATTTTAGCGGGAATGGTAACTTCTTTGACACAGCCTGCATCCGCCACGCCCGAACCGTCACAACCGACGTTCATGCGCTTAGTTACGGTACGGAAAGTAGCCGGTACTTCTACCAAACACCAAACCAAACAGTCGTTAGGGTCTGCGCTCAGGCAAGAAGGGTCGCCTTTTTTCTTTACCCACTTCGTAGAGGCGGGGCTGACTTGTACTTGCTCGGTTACGGTTTCGTACTTTGGTGTCAAAGTTTCGATACGCGTAGAAGCAGCTTCCATTTCGTAAGTCTCGGTAACGGTTTCGTATTCGGCAGGAACGGTAATGATGCGCGTTGACTCTGCTTTAGAGATAACTTGCTCGGTTACGGTTTCGTACTCTGCGGGTACGGTAATGATACGCTTAGACTCTGCTTTTGAGAGTACTTGCTCGGTAACGGTTTCGTATTCGGCAGGTACGGCGATGAGTTTCTTAGACTCAGGCTTTACCAATACTTGCTCGGTTACGGTTTCGTACTCTGCGGGTACTGCTACGAGGCGTGTAGCTTCTGCGGTTTTCAGTGCCTGCTCGGTCACTGTTTCGTACTGCGCGGGAATGATTTCGGTGCGGGTAGATGCTGCTTTGGTTTCGATTTGCTCGGTGAGAGTTTCGTACTCATCGGCGATCAAACATTTGGCGTAGCACTTACCGGGTTCTGCATTCGGCGGTACGTCTCCGGGGGCATTGCTTTGTGCCGTAGCAACTGATGCTACAAACAAGAATACTAATGCCGGAATAAGGTTAAATTTTCCCATATCCAAAAACGTGATTTATAAAGATTAGTGAATCACAGCTATTTTAACTTGACAAAATAAAGAACAAAAACTCGTTCTTTTTTCGATATATTAGAAATAACTGCGTTAAGTTATGTTAGACAATCAAACAATAATTTTGTTTAACAGAAAAAATTATTTGATATATTTTAAAGGTAATTATTTTTTTTGTGAAATCAAAATATAATTACGCTGCAAATTTAAGTTATATTTTTGGGATAGCATAAATAATGCTTGGTTATTCTTTTTGATTGCAAGCCGTAGTCGGTGCTTTCCGACATCGGTTTTACTTTTCCGTTTTTAAACAAGATTTTTATCTCGTTTTTGACGGTGCTGTATTCGTGGTTGGACTCTTCGCCCGCTAAAACAAAGTATTCGGCTTCTTTTATACTGATACCGAATTGTTCAGCGGTTTTATGACGCAGCTTTTCGATAAAGTCACGGTCGAAAGGCTCACTTTGCATAATTGTTTTAAACAATCTGCGATTTATCAGATTTTCGGCTAAGCGCGACAAGACCTTATCCGAATGCCCCATAAAAGACTTAATCGCAGACATCACGTCGTTGTCATCTAAAAGTGTAAAATGGTGCAAAAGTTCACTTTCTTTGCCTGATATATTTTTTTCCGTGATGTGATTGCGGAAAAAATAATCCAAATGCGGCGAGCAATTAAACGCCTCGCCCCGGTTTGCCGAGGTCTGCGCTCGGCGCATCACCGATATCATCATCTGCTCGGCACTCAGCACGGTTTTGTGCAAATATACCTGCCAGTACATCAGCCGCCGCGCCATCAAAAACTTCTCTAAAGAATAAATTCCTTTTTCCTCTACGACCAGCTCGTTGCGGTGCACACTCAACATCTTAATGATGCGGTCGTGCCCGATGACGCCCTCCGATACTCCGGTAAAAAAGCTGTCGCGGTTCAGGTAGTCCATTCTGTCCATATCCAACTGCCCGGAGACCAATTGGTGCAAAAAACGCTTGGGGTATCGATTTTCAAAAATTTCAATCGCGATATCCAAAGCCCCGTCGAACTCTTTGTTCAGTTCTTTCATCAACAACGACGAAATGAGTTCGTGATTGACATCCATCAAAGTATGCTCCAGCGTATGGCTGAAAGGTCCGTGCCCGATGTCGTGCAAAAGAATGGCGAGCAGTGCGGCTTTCCGTTCTGCTTTAGTAATTTTAACTTTTTTGGCTTGCAGTACATCGAGTGCCTGCTGCATCAGGTGCATCGCGCCGAGGGCATGATGAAACCGCGTATGCAAAGCCCCCGGATAAACGTAGTGCGTCAGGCTCAACTGTTTGATACGCCGCAGCCGCTGAAAATACGGATGCTCGATGATATCGAACAGTACATTATAAGGTACGTTGATGAAGCCGTAAACCGGGTCGTTAAATATCTTTTTCTTATTCAATGAAGTCGAGTGTCAATATGGAGAAAGTTAATTCTCTGACCCGTCCGAATGTGACAGGTCAATTTTGCAAACAAGAATGTCTGTCGAAGTGTCGTGATGATGCTCAAAAGAGATGTGAATTCCGCCGATATTCCATAAATCCGGGTGTTCGGTTGTATCGGAATTGTCTGCAAAAGTAGGCTTTATCTTTAGAATACAAACTATTTTACATATTATTTTTACCCGAAAACCTGTACGGCAATTTTCCCGATTACTGCAAAGACTGTGACAAAGAATCAATGTCTGACAGAACGCGCGAAAATTTCCTACTTTTGCGGTCGATTTTTTACCAAATGTTGAATCGTTGAGGTGTTGAATCGTCGAAAACTCTACACCTCGGCAGAGCTTTAAAATTACTCGCTTTTAAGGTCTCGATTATATTAAAAGAACAAAACTCTCCGCCGAGGAAGGACTAAACTTTTAAACGCCTAAACCCTTAAACACTTTCGACTTATGAGCAAAAGAAATAAACTTCTCAAATTCGCGGAAATTCAATCCTTTCCCAATGTGTACGAAAACCCCTACACCGCCGAGCCGCAACTGCTCGGCATGCACGGCGAGTCAGTGGATTTAAAAGGAAAATGGAGCAAAGAACACTTTAAAAACGATAATCCGCTGACCCTCGAATTGGCCTGCGGCGGCGGCGAATATACCGTCGAGTTGGCGCGTCGCTTTCCCGACCGCAACTTTATCGGCGTAGATGTGAAAGGTGCCCGCATCTGGAAAGGCTCGAAAATCGCTCTGACCGAAAAAATCGACAATGCCGCTTTTCTGCGCACCCGCATCGAGCAAATCGCCCTCTTTTTCGCACCCGGCGAGGTCGATGAAATTTGGATTACTTTCCCCGACCCCTTTCTCAAAGAAAGTAAAGCCAACCGCCGCCTGACCTCCCCGCAGTTCATCGCCGAGTACCGCAAAATTTTGAAAAATGGCGGCATCGTTCACCTCAAAACGGACGACCCGACGCTCTACGATTTCACCGTCGAAACGCTGCAAAATGATGAAGGCTGCACCATTCTCTACCACGACGATAATATCTACGCCAAAGAATTACCGATACCGGAGCTGGATATTCATACTTATTACGAAGAGCAACATTTGGCCATCGGAAGGTTGATAAAGTATGTGCGGTTTTTGATAAACGGTTGACGGTGAACGGTTTACGGTGGACGGGTGCGTGACTCTTAAGTAGCTGTTTTGCTCTGATGTTCGGTTGCAATTCTTTGCAGTATTTCATCATACTTTTCCGCACAAACCGACCAATCATAATGCGCAACGAACCTCCGAAAATCGGACTCCCGTTCCCCTTTGGCAAAATCCGTAATAACCCCTTTCAACTTTGCATAAAAATCTTCCCTGCCTTTATATAAATGCTTGCTGTGTAATGCCGGCGGCAGATGCTCCGGATATGCCAAGCGGTCGGGCAGCAGCGGAAAACAATTACAGTACATTGCCTCGACCACGCTGCCGCCGAAAAAATCCTGTCGGCTCGTGACGGGTAAGATGTCGGCGGTGTGCAACAATCGGGCATAATCCGCAAAAGACCGGACGTAACCGAAATGCAGAATTTTGTCTTTCAGTTTTTCTTTTGCCGCAGCAAAAATCGGCGGCGCGGATTTATAATTTTCACCCGTGACAATGAGCTGAAAATTAATGCCTTCCGCCTCTAAACGCAACAAAGCCGTGAAAAAATCTTCCGGGTTTTTATCGTATTCCCAACGGTGATTCCACAGCAAAACGGGATATTTATTTTTACGCAGTCGAGCAGACTCGTGCTCACTCACAGGGTGATTCAAAGTCACCTTTTGAATGAAACCGGGAACATTTCCAACCTCCTCATACCTCTTCAAATCCAAACCCAAAGGCAAAACCGTCGTTTTCTCCTCCATCAATTTCACCGTATTCATATTTCTGCGGTCGGGAAATTGCCGTAAAAAATCAGGCAGCGCACCGAGCAAAGAGTCGCGGTGATATTGCGAATTAAACAAAACCGCATCCGCCGCCAAAGCACTCGTGTAGTTGACAAAACCGTACTGATTATTACGATTTTTTTCGACATCCGCATCCGTCGGCGACCACGGGTAGGTAATTTGATTTTCGTGAAAATAAATCGCCGTCGGAATGCCCGCCGTTTTCCGGCGCGTCAAAGCTAAAAAAGTCGCCAAATCCAGCATATCCGTCGCCAAAATCAATTCGGGCGTATGTTGTAATTTTTCAAATTCCGCCGCCAAACTTACCGCTCCGCCGTACATCCTCCATTTCCAATGCCGCCCGGGCAACGTCAGCAGCGTCACCTCGTGCGCGCTGAATTTTTGTAATTCAGTCGCCCAGCGTCGGTGGCTGCCGGTAAAAAAGGGTTCGATGAGCAGAATTTTCATGAATGATGATTGATGACTTATGAATGATAGGCGCGTGACTTATGTCTGTTTTTTTCGTAAAATACAGGTATCGTTGAATTATAATTTTTCGAGAAAGATTCTCCGCATTTTTTATTTCTTAACTCTTTCACTACCTTTACGACAAAGGGGAAATTTTGATTTTTTTGTGGAAAATTTAATCAGACAAAAAGAGAAATTTGAAAATTGCGGCATTGACATTTGAACTCAACCCGTAAGTCAGAGACAAGAAAGACTTTCGGATCTTTGTCCGTGTCCTGTCGCACGAGTCAAAAGAAAAAAAAACTCTGCGCCTCCGCGTCTCTGCGTTCGATACTTCTCACTTCACTTAAGAAAGTCTAACGTCTAAAATCTAAAATCTAACGTCTCCCTTTAAGCATCATGTCACAAACAGCAAACATACAAAACGCTTCCGAGGTAATCAACAGCCTCGAACGACAACTGCACCTCAAACAGTTGCAAATCAATCGTTTGCTCAATATCACGCAATCCATCAATAACAATATCGACGCGGAGGGGCTGTTTGCGATGTACAAGAGTTTTTTGAGTTGGGAAATGAGCATTACCAAAATGGCACTTTTTCTGCGCGAAAACGAGTCCGATTGGTTTTGCGCCGCCTCCCTCGGCATGACCGACGAACTGCTGACCGTTAACATTCAAGACCGTTTGCAACGCATCACCAAATTAGAAAATCTGGACGATGAAGACGAAAATGATTTGATAAAAGAATTTGAAGTCGTCATTCCCGTAGCGCACAAAGACCAACCGCTTGCCTACGTTTTTATCGGCGAGGTGGGAGAGGAAGAAGACTTATATAACAAAGTAAAATTTATCACCGCCATCACCAATATCGTCGGCGTGGCGATTGAAAATAAACGCCTTTTCAAGCAGCAGTCAGAGCGCGAGCGTATGCAAAAAGAGATTGACTTTGCGGGCGAAATGCAGCGCACGATGATACCCAAATCTTTTCCGAAAGGCAAAGGCTACGACCTCGCGGGCATCTATCGACCAAAAGACGGCGTCGGCGGCGACTACTTCGATTTTGTGGAATTGGAAAACGACAAAATCGCCTTTTGCATCGGTGACGTGTCGGGCAAAGGCATTGCGGCGGCGCTGCTGATGGCTAATTTTCAGGCAACTTTTCAGGGCTTGATTCGCGGCGGTTCGCAGTTAGACGACCTGCTGCGCATCCTCAATACCGCCGTGCTGCGCATTGCCAAAGGCGACAAATTCATCACCTTTTTCATCGCCGAATATGACCTGCGCACGCAAAAGCTGCACTACATCAACGCCGGTCACGACCCGCCTTTTCTCATCATGAACGGCGAGGTACAACAACTCAAAAAAGGCTCGATTTTTCTCGGTACGCTCGACGATATTCCGCACATCGAAATCGGCGAAATCGACATCACCAACGAGGCTCTCATCCTCACTTACACCGACGGTCTTACCGACGTGCGCAACGAAGAAGGCGAATTTTTGGACGAAACTTTCGGGCACCGCTTTCTGCTCGACCACTACAAACTCAGCGCGGAAGCCTTCAACGCCGAACTGATGCGCGCCATTGATAATTTCAAAGGCAGCACGGGTTTTCCCGATGATTTGACGGTTTTTACTTGTAAGATTTATTGAAGGGAGTTTTTGAGTTGTTGAAGCGTTGAATCGTTGAGCGCGTTTGCTCTCACCGGCAGCAGCTTCACAGAAAGTAATCGTTGTTACATTTTAAAACAAAACTTAGCAAAAAACGAAAGCCTGCCATCAACCACCATCCATCAACCATCAACTACCTGCCCTTTATCCGCGTCCACAACTCCGCAAAAGCCCCCTCTTCCACGGCGCGGTCGCGGGGCTGTGTCACCTCTATGCTGCCGTCCGAATTTTCGTGCAGGTGAAAGTAAAAAACGAAGTCGTCTTTGTCGATACTCATCGTGCCGTAGCGCAGGTCGTTGAGTTGCACCCGACTCCCGTCGATACGCTGCACGTTGTAGTAATCATTGGCAAACCACTTGAGAATGCGTAACTCCCGGCTGCCCTCGAAAGGAGCGAGGAGTTCGTGATTTTTTTCAAATTTTCTGAACTCCGTAATGCGCGGCTCCGTGTCCCAAAAAGAGTACAGACCGGTGTAAAAGGCATCTTCGGTCTCCGCCGTGCCCGACCACAGCACGTTATTCAGAATAGTCGGTGCGGTCATGTAGCGTTCAAAATCAATGTTTTGCTCGGTCAGCGATTTTTCAAAAATATTGTCCATGCGCACTTTGTGGTAAAAGGTAAAAAGCAGATAACCGCTGCTGAAAGTTATCGCAAACCAGGTAAACAACCGCCTGCGTTTAGAAGTCCGTGTCAGCACGCCCGCCATCGTCAGAAAAATCAAAAACCACAGCGTATAAAGCGGGTCCGCCACCGAAATATTATTAAATGCCACCCGATAATCCCAAAAAGGCTGAAAAAGCTGTGTGCCGTAAGCCGTACAACTGTCTAACAGCGGGTGGGTAAATATCGACCAAAAAAACAGTCGAATCCAGTCTTTGCGCGAAGCAATGACCTCCGCCGAAGGTGTATTGTAGTATTTAGTAATTAAGCGATAAATGAAGAAGCCGCCGCCGACTGCCACTACCGTTAATGCCCCGTAACTCGGACTGCCGTTGCCCGCCGTTGCAGTGACGAACCATCCGATATAACCGACGAGCAAAACAAATGCAGTATTCAGTCCGATTACGATGCTTTTCCAAGTGTTACTTTTATAAAAATTACTGTCATAAAGCCGATGCACCAGCCATCCGAACAGCAGCGGCGCCAAGACCGCAAACAGCAAAGAGTGCGAAATGCCGCGATGAAACGCCAAAGCACCGACTTCATCCAAAAAGAAATTGCCGATGATGTCCAAATCGGGAATAGTACCGCCGATTGCGCCCCACAGCATCGCCCGGTTGCCTACTTTCCTGCCGAGTACGACTTCGCCGCAGGCGGCGCCGAGTGCCATTTGAGTGAGTGAATCCATGTGTTAAG
>JAHDCG010000190.1 GCA_020629965.1 Saprospiraceae bacterium
TCCGTGTAAACGTGTGAATTGCATTGTGCATTTTTCGCTTTTTCCGCCAAATCATCGAAGGCAATCACCGTCGGGTCGTACTCTACGCGCACCACTTCTCTGCCGCCCATGAAGCCGGGTTTGGTCTGTGTGACGCCGTCGAGGGCACCGATTTCGCGCTCACCCGACCAAAAGCAGTACATTCCGAAAGTCGCGGTTTTCGTCCCTTTTTTCTCGGCTGCCAGTTCATCTTCCAACAGCTCTAACCAAGCGGGTGCAACCGTTCCCACCGCATCGAGCGCGCGCAGCATGGCATCCGCCAGACCGTGCGCCGAGTAGTTGCCGTTGACACGCGCAATCAGATTTTTCTTGTCCGCCCCGACAATGCGCACGACGGGATTATTCCATGTCGGCTCGCCGTAAAATTCCAACACTTCCTTATCTTTTCCGCCTTTGTTATTAAAAATCGCCAAAGGCACAAACAACGTTTCCATCGCCTCGACGAGCAGGGGATGACTGAGGGCATCGTTGCCGTAATTGCGGCAGGTCGAGCAGCCCGGCACTTCCTGAAAAAGTATCAAAACGGGTTTTTCTTCCTTGGCGGCGAGCGCGGTTGCCTTATCAAAATCGCGCAGCCAACGCACTTTTCCGAGTTCTTCGGGTTGGTCGGGCGCGGTGTAGCTGTCGTAGATTTCGCCGGCGAGGGCAGCGGGTTTTGCCTCCGTATTTGCGACGAATGCGTACGATAAAGCGAGTGCGGCAATGAGCAATAAAGCGGTGATTTTTGCGGTGTACATGGCGATTGATTTTTAGTGAAGAGTTGAGAGCGGAGAGCGGAGAGCGCCTCGCTTTTCTATTGATAGGAATAACAGTTTGCCGGTGGGAAATATTGAGTTTGGGGTGGAAGGAAAAGGGATTGGGGCGGACATTTTGGGAGGAAATATTCGGAAATTTTGAAACGGGGAAACGAAATAGGGTTCAACGGTAGATTTCAGCAAATCGGGCTAACCTTAGTAAAAACAATTAAATTTTGAAGAACAATTTCACTCAAAATATTTCACAACATTCAAATCCGCTCCAAGATAATAAAATTGCTTACTAAACCTTCCCGCAGCATCCGTATCAATGCCGAAAATCGTGTATTCGGCATTTCTGACAGGTTCAAAATTTGAATACTGAAAACTCAAATTAAAGCCGACTTCCACGACCTTACCTAATTTTCTCTTGATACCGAGTCTCAATTCCGGCGATAAAAACACTTTACTGTCGATATTAACTTGATACTGCGAGTCGTAAACGTGTACTACTCCCAAATTATCATCGGTAGAAAAAAGCGACTCTCTGACCGTTATAGGTGTAAAATAGTTCAAATGTAAACCTCCCCCCGCTATCAGTCTTATTTTTCGTTTGTTATAAAATGTATAATCGGCAAACAGTCCGAATGCAATATATTGTGAACTGTAATTTCTCTCAGGGAAGGTTATATCGGAATATTCTTCTTCACTTTCTATCGAAAAATCCCCGTCTATATTGTATCTCTTTTGTACGGGAAAAGTACCCAACTTAATTTCTCCGCCTATCTCCAATTTAGGTTTTACGGATGCGATATAAAATAATCCTCCTTCGTACCCAATTACTGCGCCCGAAGTGATAGAAGCACGGTCGTTTGCCATAACAGGCGTGATGTCTGAGGCGGGTGTTAGTGTTGTTTTTAGTTTAATCCCCCACCCGCGATGTGAAAAATCTTGAGTTTGGCTGTGAAGAGCAAAAGCGGAAAATATGAGGAGAAGCAGAAGTTTGAGTTTTTTCAAAGTTTGAATTTTAATACGTTTATTTTCACAAAATCAAGAAAATCAGAACAAAATTTACAGTAGCGTAAATACTCAAATTTACGCTACTGTAAATGTCAAAACATGTCAAAATTAATTACAATCAATTTGCAAAATCAATAAATGTAGTCCACGCTATACCAGGGTCTGTCGCTTCTCCTGCGGCAAACATACCTTCTTCTACGGATCTCATTATAGATCCCCCAAGAGCAGTAAAGGCAACCTCATATCTTTTTCTCCTTTTTGAATTTTTGAAATCTCCAACAGGTCCCGCAGGAGTACATTCTTGGTTTTTAACAGCAGTTCCTCCGCATTGAATTTTCAATCTGGTTCTCGACTTTTTCCAGTTACCGTTACTCTTTCTTCGGTAGTGTCTAATTTTACCTCTCAATGTACTTCCTGCTAACCAAGCCCGAAGAGTAACAGTTACTTTTATTCTTCTATTGTTATTGTTATACAATCTATTGCTGGACTCGTGTCCTGTATGACAGCAATCACTATCCGGACAAATACCGATTCTGTTATTGGTATCAGCATAGCAAAAGTCAACAATTTCGTTTCCTATCTTCGCTAAACAATTCGGAGTCAACATCGCTCGCATATCCTCGTCGGAAACAAAATGGTCGTCCGGGTCTGTTGCATCGTCGAGAACAGGATTGGCTAACCAATTGTCAATTTCGACATTTAAACTCATTCGTAGTGAATTAAATCGAAACCTTTCTTCGAAATCACTTAACGGCTTTTCATCATAAAATCCAATTTGCTCCTCTTTTACATCAACTTGGTCATCATCCAAATTTGCAAATTTGTCTTCAAAAATGTCATTCCACGTTTCTACGTTCATTTCAAGACATTTTAATACTTGATTAAAATGTTCGTTAGATTTAAAGACAAGTAAATCATCAACATCAGAATAACTGACTTGACTGAACAAGCCCTCACATTGTCGAGATTGTTGTAGCTTTAAGAAGTCGTTATAGGAAGACTAAATTTCTTGATACTCAGGGTTTAACCCTTTTTCTGCCGAGTTTTCCGTATGTTCTTTATCAGCGTAATCATTGTCGATTTCTGATTTATCAACAGATAAATCTTCGGTATCCTTATTACAAGAATACATGACGAAAACTAAGATTAAGGCTGTGAAGCCAAAAGCAGTTCTCAATTTTGGTGAAATTTTCATAATTTTGTAATTTTTAGTCAAATGTTTACAGGCCGTACCGTCGGTTGCAAAAAGGCGGTATCGGTCTGTGTTTGTTAAGCACAGCAAAATCGCTGACAACTATTACTGTCTTTAATTATTTAAATTAAAAAATCAGTAACTATTGCGTATTGTAAAAATTATAGGCTAAAGAGAAAAGAGAAAGGGTCTTTATGAATTTATGTGGTTTCCGTTTCTCCAAGGGGTTTCAACCCCTTGTATATCGGCAGCAAGGGGTTGAAACCCCTTGGAGTTATTCTGCAAACCACACGAAATCATAAAGCACCAAGAGAAAAGAGAAAAGAGAAAAGAGAAAAGAGAAAAGAGAAAAGAATTTAGCCTTTGTTGAATTTGATATTTTTTATGGTTTAAGGTTTTAATAGATTACAAACTTATAGGATAAAATGATTACTCTATCATTCCTACAACACATTAATATTATTTTAACTTTTTCGAATTGTTATTTTCGTAGTTAAAGCATCTTTGATTATAAAAGGTCTTGGAGATAATAGTTCAATCTTACTACGAATATAATAATTCCTCATTAAAGCGTAAATATAAAAAGCCAAGCACAAAACTGCACTCGGCTTTAAATTCCGGTCTTTCAAAACACTCCCTCACTCCAACACAAACCGTATTGGCAAATTAAAATACACCGGCACATTCCTGCCGCCCTGTCTTCCCGGTTTCCGGTTCGGCATTTTGTTAACGACGCGCGGGGCCTCCGCACCGCAGCCGGCACCGGTATCGCGCAGGATTTCGGCGTTTTCCACGGCACCCGTTTTACTGACGACGAAGCGAATGACGACCGTGCCTTGCACATTATTTTCGTGGGCGATAGCGGGGTAGTTGATTTGCTTATAAATGAATTGCAGCATTTCTCTTTGTGCGCACCGTTTCAACTCTTTTTCATCGGCGATACTCTCGCATTCCAATGACAGAAAAAGCTGCATTTGCTAAATATATCCGCCGCCGACTCAAAATAATTATCCGGCAAATTGAAGAAGACGGTAACGATAATTAAAAATCGCAAAAACAGACTTCTCCCAAAAAGCTATCGACTGTATTGAAAAGAACAAGAAAACGGTGATGCTCGAAGAAATTATCACTTACCGTCAGGGATTAAAAATCACTTTTCGGGATTTGCCGGCGGAACTGTCCCGAGAATTTGAAATGCAAAAAACGAGACAGAATTTAGCCGGCAGATTTCAAGAAAACGGCAGTTTATATTCCGAAATAATGCGGAGCAGTTTGCATTTCTGAAAAAAAAGTCCTTACTTTAGCTTTAAATTACGGTTATATAACCGCTGCTTCTTATGCAAAACTTCCTGTATATCGAAAATATTACGCCGCTCGTCCCTTCTTTTAAGTCCTTGACTTTGAGAGGCTTACAACCTATTTTCGATTGTTAAATTTATCTGTTTCGGCGGTCTGTCAGCTTGCCGATCGCTCTTTCGTCCCGTATCGTTTCTCGTGCGGGTTTCTCCGATATTCTGCTAAAATTGAACTGTTTTTTTCAAAATTTTAATTGATTTTTAAAATTTAAAAAACAGTATTATTTCATAACCGCGAAATGTATGTTCTCCCGGTGTTTGTCCGATGACAAACCGCAACGGCGAGGATCGCTTCCGCAAACTTTTTATTACCATGAAAAGACTTTTACTTTTATGCTTATGTTTTTCGGTGACTTCCGCCGCGCTTTTTGCGCAAAATTTTACGGAAGATTTTGAGTCCGGCGAACTGCCCGAAGGCTTTACCATTATTAACGGCGACGGGCTGATACCTGCTGACGAAGGCGATATCGGCTGGGCGGATACGGCGTGGATTGTCACGACTTCCACGACTTTCGACGGCTTCGCGATTTTGAGCATCTCTTGGTATGAGGACGAAAACGGCAACGAGGTCGGACCGGCGGATGATTGGCTGATTTTACCGAAATTGGAAGTCAGCGAAAGCTCGGTCTTTGAGTTTGACGTAAAATCTTCTACTTCGAGCGGAGATTTTCCCGACGATTATCAGGTTTTGGTCAACCCGGGCGAGGCAACGATTGAAGATTTTGAAAGCAACGGCGCCATACTTTTCAGTATGCAGGACGAGGCGAGCGATGATTTTGTGAGTCGCAGCGTTGATTTATCGGATTACGCGGGTCAGGAAATTTTTATCGCCGTTCGCAACGTTACGAATACAAACGGCTACGGACTATGGATTGATAATTTGCGGGTAACGGATGTTACTTCGACCTCCGCCGTCGCGCCGGAAGTATTTGAAATGGCGGTCAGTCCGAACCCGACGGAAGGTGCGTCGGTACTAAATTATACTTTGCCCCGTGCGGCGGCGACCCGAATTGTCGTCACCGATTTGCTCGGGCGCGAGGTTATGCGTTTGGACAACGGTGTACAAACGGCGGGTGCACAAGCAGTACCGCTTGATTTGACCACGCAGAGTGCAGGTGTTTATCTCGTTTCTTTATACACGGATAAGGAGGTGAGTACGCTGCGTTTGCAGAAGTAAAATCTGTTTTATCAATCGGCGGAACCTCTCGAAGTTCCGCCGATTTTATTTTTTCCCGCTATGACTACAAGAAAATTTCCGGATACTCTGCTGATTTTGACGGCGATATTGCTTCTCTTTGTTATCCTGACCCATATTTTGCCGGCGGGCGAATTTATGCGTACCGAAATTAACGGCAGAGCGGTAGTCGTACCGGGTTCTTACGAACGGGTAGCCGCGACTCCGCAGGGTATAGCGGATTTTTTCACGGCTCCGATTAAAGGATTTATCAGCGCGGCGCAAATAATCGCTTTCGTATTTTTGGTCGGCGGTGCATTTTCTTTGCTCAATCGCACGGGAGCGGTCGATGCCGGACTGCAGCAGGTAGTGCGGGCAAGTAAACGCAATCCGCAGCACAGAAAAGCGGTTATTCCCGTGGTGATGATTTTATTTTCACTGTGCGGTGCCACTTTCGGAATGTCGGAGGAAGTTTTGGTTTTTGTTTTGATTACAATTCCGCTGGCGACCGCGCTCGGTTACGATGCCATAGTCGGTACGGCAATCAGTTTTGTCGGAGCGGGAGCGGGTTTCGCGGGAGCATTTTTAAATCCTTTTACGGTCGGAATTGCACAGGGCATTGCGGATTTGCCGCCTTTCAGCGGCATCGAGTTTCGCTTGTTTGCCTGGTTTTTGATGACTGCCGCCGCGATTATTTACGTGATGCGCTATGCCCGAAAAACGGAGCGTGACCCTGCCGAGAGTCTGCTGCACGGCACGATGCAAAATTATGCAACTTTAGCTGCGGATGAATTGCCGTTTACCGTTCGTCGCAAAGCGGTTTTATTTTTACTGCTGAGTACGCTCGGTGTTTTGATTTACGGGACGAGCCGATTGGGTTGGTATATCAATGAAATTACGGGACTCTTTCTTGCGCTCGGCGCAGGTGCCGCGCTCATCGGCAGGCTTTCAGGAGAGGAAGCGGCCGAAGCCTTTAAGGAGGGAGCGCGCGATATGATTACGCCGGCTCTGGTCATTGCTTTTGCGAAAGGTCTGATAATCGTCGCGGAAGACGGAAAAATAATCGATACCGTGCTGCACGCTTTGGTCGGTTTGGCGGAAGGAATGCCCCGCACGGCGTCGGCGGAAATTATGTTTTTTTTGCAATCGGGTTTAAATTTTTTCATTCCGTCGGGTTCGGGTCAGGCGGCTTTGACCATGCCGATTATGGCTCCGTTGAGCGATTTATTGGGATTGTCTCGGCAGACGGCGGTACTTGCTTATCAATTCGGTGACGGATTGAGCAATATGATTATTCCGACCAGCGGCGTGACGATGGGAGTGTTGGCGATTGCTAAAATTCGCTATGACCTATGGTTGCGCTGGATGTTTCCGCTGTTTTGTATAATGAGTCTTTTGGCAATGCTGCTGCTTGCGGTCGCCGTTTTTTTTGAGGTGTGGTAGTATGTTTTCCTTTGTTTAAAAAAAAATTGCACATGAAATTCCTGCCTTTATTAGTTTCTGTTTTGTTTTTAATCGGATGTCAAGAAAATCGAAAGCCGGCGGCTGTACCGAAAATTGACGTGCCGAACGGAAAGTTATTTGTCATCGGCGGCGGTAAACGACCTCCCGGTTTGGTAAAAGATTTAATACGGACTTCGGAAATCGGCGAAAAAGGTTATGCCGTTATCCTTCCGATGTCGAGCGGCGAGCCGGATACTGCGGCTTTTTATGCAATTAAGCAGTTCACGGATTTGGGATTATCTGCGGAAAAATTTACGACGATGCAACTGACCGAGCAAACCGTTACGCCGGATAAACTCGACTCGCTCAAAAATGCGCAGCTTATTTATTTAACCGGAGGTGACCAGAGAAAATTTATGGATTTGGTCGAGCCTACGAAAGTCCCCGAAACTATCAGGGCAGCATATCAGCGCGGGGCTACGGTAGCGGGAACAAGTGCGGGGGCGGCGTTGATGTCCGGGCAGATGATTACGGGAGATGAAAAGAAACACCCGGAATATACGGGGGATTTTCGCACCATCGAGGCCGAAAACATTATTTTGCGTCCGGGCTTGGGACTTACGGCAGACATTATTTTTGACCAACATTTTATTTATAGGATGCGTATGAATCGCTTGCTGACTTTGAGTCTGGAGTATCCGGATAAAATTTGCGTGGGTATCGACGAAAGTACTGCTTTTATTTTGACGGAAGGAAACAAATACAGAATCGGTGGTGATTATCAGGTGATTTTGTTACAGAATAAAGCATCTGAAGTCATACAGAAGAACGGCTTATTAGGCGGGCAGGAATTAGTAACTAAAGTCTTATTGTCGGGAGATAGAGGGGAGTTGACTTATTGATGTGAACGGCGGATGATTTTCCGGACGACTTAAAAGTCGCCGTTACTAATGGAAGCGAATTTCACAACGACTTAAAAGTCGTCGTTACTACTGACCGGAATCAAAACAGCCGCTACCCGAACTTAATCGGATAACGGCTGAATTTATATTGAGTTGG